>CAKSXP010000380.1 GCA_934515035.1 uncultured Oscillospiraceae bacterium | reverse complement strand
CCTCAAGATACATCAGGTGCCATATCCGCCACTCGCCATCCTCGCGGATGAAGTCGGCGCACAGCGTTGCGAATATCCAGTTCGAGACGGGGCCGTGGGTGTCGATATCGGTGACGTAGCCGAAGCAGTGCCACATGCCCTTTGCCGTTTCGCCATCTGTGGCGATCTCGATGACGGAGTTGGTTATGCTGCGCGGCTCGAACAGGCCGATGCCGTAAAGCTCTTCGGGCGTTTTTCCGCCGGCCTTTTCGGGGAAGAGCTCGATGAGCGTGTCGCGCACCGCGATGGTCTTTGCGTTCAGCGAGTCATAGTAGCCGCGTATGGCGTCGCGGCCGGAATACCAGCCCTCGTTTACGCCGTAGCAGATGTCCCCGCGTGCGCTCCAGAAGCTTGCGAAGATCTCCGGTTCCTTTTTGATGAGAAAGCTGACAACGTATTTTCCCATAAGGTTTTTGATGTCACGCCTGTCCTCCCAGCGCGTGACCAGTTCTTCTGCGGTGTAATTCTTTACCTCCATAAGCACTCCTGTCTGCAAAATGCATAAAAATATAATGGATTCGCATACAAATAACGGGTATAATTACTTATATCACATTTCGGGTCCATTTGCAATGAATTTTTTTTGCCCTGCGCGGATGTCCGGAAAACTGGCGCGGCTCATCCGGCGCGGAAAGCTCCGCCGCGAAGCCGTGACCGGTCCGGGTAAAGAATATGAGTGCCGGGAGCGAAAATATGCTGCGGCCAAAAGATAAAGGACAGGCATATTGCCTGCCCTTTATCTTTTTTGTGCTGCGTTTGTCAGAGGAGAGCGGTTTTATCGGGCGAGATATCTGTCGAGCGCGCCCTGATAGATATCTACCAGGCGCTTGACATTGAACGCCTCAATGGTGGCGCAGTAATCATCCCAGGTCCCGCCGATATCGATATCGCCGACAATAGCGCCAAGGGTATACTCGGAGACATAGGTTTTGATCTCTGCCATGATACCGCTGGCCTCGGAGGCCTCGTCGGAGGTCAGGGTGACGGACGGGAAGAAATAGGCCGCGTCGTTGGACCAGAGTGTGTTGCACATTCTGGCGGAGTCGGAAATGGTCGGGAGATAGAACCTGCCTTCCCAGTTTCCGGGTCCTATGCCGTTATTGAGCGTGTAAACGTCGAGACAGAGGCTCATGGACCAGGACTCGTTCGGGTTCTTATAGATTAGCTCGGTGTAGGCGGGCTTGCCGTCGACAAACTCGAATCCCTCGTGTTCGACGCCGAAGTTCTTGAGGATGTTGCCCTCTTCGGTCCAGAAATAGTCAAAGTATCTCATCAGGATGCCAAGATCCTCTTCGCTCAGACGGGCGGAGAAGGAGGCTCCGGTACTGCACGGGTCGTTATAGTTGTAGAGATGAAGCTCGTCGCCCTCGTTAAGGACAGGGTTCGGGATGGGCTCGATGTTGCAGTCGGGATTGCCGGTCATGGCCTCAAAGGGATCCATCTCGGACCAGTTCCAGCAGAA
>CAKSXP010000379.1 GCA_934515035.1 uncultured Oscillospiraceae bacterium | reverse complement strand
GGAGCTTTTTTCCTGCCCCGTCAGCGTCAGCGCGGAGAGACTGTTTGCCCGCAGGCCCATGGCCCGGCGCTCGGCATCCGGGATGCTCTCAAACTCCTGCCGTGTGTGATCGCCGAGGATGCGGCCGTCCTTCATAAAGATATACCGGTCGGCAATGCCACGGAGATAATACAGCCGGTGCTCGGACAGTATCACCGTCTTTCCCAGCGATTTCAGATATGCGATCACATCGCGAAGGTCAAGGCTGGAGTCCGCGTCCAGATTGGACGACGGCTCGTCCAGCACGAACACCTGCGGCTCCATCATGAACGCACCGGCGCAGGATATCTTCTGTTTTTCGCCGCCGGACAGCTCAAAAATACTGCGGTCCAGCAGCTTTTGGAGCTTCAGCGCCTCCACGGTGCTGTCCAGCCGCCGGAGAATGTCCTCCCTCGGCATACCCAGATTCTCACAGCCGAAGGTGATCTCGCTTGTGGTGTCAACGTTGAAAAACTGGGAGCGGGGATTCTGGAATACGCTTCCGACCTGCCGCGCCGTGTCGTACAGCGGCTGTGCGGTCACGTTTTTGCCGTTTATCTCCACGCTGCCGGTGAGGCTGCCTTCAAAATAGTTGGGGATCAGGCCGTTGATGAGCCGGGTCAGCGTGGTCTTGCCGCAGCCGCTCTCGCCGCAGAGCACCACCACCTGTCCGTCCGGAATGGTGAGGTCGATGTCGAAAACGCCACCGGCGGCCGTCTCCGACTGATAGGTGAATGTCACATTGTTTATCCGTATCATGCCAGCCACCTGCTTCCCAGAGTCAGCGCAAAGCACGCAAGGCACAGAACGGCCATGACGGCGTCCTGCGCGTGAAACCCGATATTGCAGATATCCGTCCGGCGCACCGGCGCGCCGAGGCCGCGGGTCAGAGCGGCGGCGGAAAGCTCGTCCCCGATCTTCACGATCGAGATCATGAGCGGGATGAGCCGGTATTCCAGCATCTTTCCCGGGTGCTTCCCGCCGAAGCGGATGCCCCGCATCCGCATGGCGTCGGAAATGGCGGCGTTTTCCTCACTGATAGTGGGGAAAAAGCGGAAAATGACGGACATCGGTATTATGATTTTTTCCGAAACATGCATCCGCTTCATGGCGGCGATGAAGTCGCTGACCGAGGTGGACGCAATCAGGAACGCCCCCATCATGACGCCGGGCGCGAACCGGGTCATGATGGAGCACACCGCCAGCAGCAGAAAGGCGGGAAGGCTGGACATAAGGTGCAGCGCCGCGCGCTCCAGTCCGAAGCACACGGCATACAGCACAAGGTATTTTGCCGCCGTTTTCCACCGCCCCTCTGACAGAAGGAGAAGAAAGGGCACTGCGCTCAGCACCGGCTTTACAAGATTCATAACGCCGCTGTTGCCGGTAGACAGCATCAGCGACGTTACGGTAATGAGCATCAGCAGCTTGGTGCGCGGATCGAGCAGCAGGCCGCGGCGTTTTGCGGTGTATGTCAGCGCATTCATCAGGCT
>CAKSXP010000378.1 GCA_934515035.1 uncultured Oscillospiraceae bacterium | reverse complement strand
CGTACGTCTGACAACGCCGTTATGAAACAGATACATTCCGCATTCTCCGGCGCTTTCGTCCTTCTTGGCTTCCCTGAGCCAGGCATCAAGCGACGGCGCACTTTTCTTTGTTTCGGGAAGCCGGGCGCAGTCCGCAGAGCCTTCCGAATGCAGCATATCCACGCCATGATGGATCGCTTTCAGGACGGCAAGAACATTCTCCTTTGCAGCCTTTTCGCTTCCGGGCAGATTCACTATCAGAGTACGCCCCCGGATCCCGGCCGCAGAGCGGGACAGACATCCGTTAGGCGTTATCTTCATGCTCTCTGCACGCATTGCCTCCGGAATACCGGGAGTTTCACGCTCGATAACAGCTTTTGTGGCCTCGGGAGTTACGTCTCTCGGAGAAAAACCGGTGCCTCCGGTAGTGAGAACAAGGTCGATTTTCAGTTCGTCGGAACACTTTATAAGCTCCGCGCCGATCAGTTCCCCTTCGTCCGGAACAATGGAGCGATAACTTACATTCCATCCGTCATTTTCAAGGATGGCACACAGTGCGGGTCCGCTGGTGTCCCTGCGTTCGCCGCGCGAGCCCTTGTCGCTTACCGTTATAACTGCCGCTGAATATCCCATGCTCTTATTCCTCCCTGAAATAATCTCCGTGAACGCCGCCTGTTTTTTTGATAAGGCGTATGTCCGATATTACCATGTCCTTCTGTACTGCCTTGCACATGTCATAAACAGTCAGCGCGGCGGTCGAAGCGGCGGTCAGCGCCTCCATCTCCACGCCCGTGCGGCCGGCACAGGACGCCGTGGCGCTGATATCAACACAGCACTTCTCTTCATCAAGGCTCAGCGCAAGGTCTATTCCGTCAAGCAGAACGGGATGGCACATGGGTATAAGATCCGGAGTGCGTTTGGCTCCCATCACACCCGCTATCTGCGCAACGGTAAGCACATCGCCTTTTTTTATGCCTCCGTTTTTTATCAGAGCGAAAGTATCCCGGCTCACAAACACCCGCGCGGCGGCCGTCGCCGTTCTTCTTGTGATGTTTTTCTCACCGACGTCAACCATTTTTGCGCGTCCCTGGTCGTTAAAATGCGTAAAGTCCAAAGGTCAGCCTCCAATCTGATTCATGTCCCGTCCCGAACGACTGGGGCTGTCGGCGGACAGTTCACAGTGATACGGCGGTTTTGCTGATACCGCACGCTCAAACTGCGCCCTCATGCCGTCCATGTCCAGTCCCCTGATCGAAATTTCTTCCGCCGAGTGGAGACAGGGCTTCAGTTTTCCATCGGCAGTCAATCTTATTCTGTTACATTCCGCACAGAAATGTGCGCTCACGGGACTTATCAGGCCGACATTGCCCAAACCATCCGGCAGCCGGTACAGCTTCGCAACGCCGCCGTCCCGCTTCTGCGGTTCAAGTTCCGGGAGCCTGTCCAGCACAGTCGAGCAGGGAATGAACGCCTCGCTCCCGAACATGCCTCCGCTCTGCATCGGCATCAGTTCAATGAACCGCACATCGACCGGATACTTTCTTGTC
>CAKSXP010000377.1 GCA_934515035.1 uncultured Oscillospiraceae bacterium | reverse complement strand
TCTCGTCCGATACTTTTCCCACATCTGCATGAGCAATTCCGGCAACATGATAGACGATCTGATACTTAGAAAAATCCGTATCTTTCCAGTCTTCTTTCGTCATATCCAGTTCATCTATCTCAAAGTTTTCCGGATAGTGTTCTGCTGCGTAAGCTTTGAATGATTCTCCAATATAAGAACCAGCACCGGTTATAAGCACTTTTTTCTTAGCATCCGGCTCTATCTCTACCGGTTCTCCAAATCCAATATGGCCGATTAACTCTTCTCCGCTTTTTCCATCTGTATAATGACGTTTTCCAGATTCAAGTGTTCCCGTTCCGCCCTCTACTACTCCTTCTGATGAAAGTACCGATTTGATAGTCCCGAAGAAGCACTTGCAGTCCATCTTGAATCCGCTCCAACTGCTCTTTCTAAGTGCCTGGCAGTATTCACCATCCAATTTTGCCTTAACCGGAATCTCCAGCTCATCTCTTCCGTTGATCTGAGCCCATCCGGTCAGTCCCGGAAGCACGTCATTGGCCCCGTATTTATCTCTCTCTGCAATCAGATCGTCCTGGTTCCACAGTGCCGGTCTCGGTCCTACGATGGACATTCTGCCCCGCAGGATATCAAAGAGCTGATACAACTCATCTACAGAGATTTTGCGGTATATCTTTCCGGTTTTTAGTATATACTGTTCCGGATTCTCCATCAGATGAGTCGGAACATCCGGAGTATTCAGTTTCATCGAACGCAGCTTATGGATCTGAAAATAAGTTTTATGAATCCCCACCCGTTTTTGCTTAAAGACAACCGGGCCCGGATCTTCTAAGAACACGGTTGCAGATGATATAGCCAGCACCGGTGAAAGCACGATAATGCCGCAAAAAGACAACCCCATATCCAGAGCTCTTTTTATATATCGTTCATAGAAGGTAGTCTCTGACGGCAAGGTTCTGTCTGTTCCTTTTTCAGACATTTCCTCACTGTTTTTTTCTTTTTTATTTAATGATTTACATCCGATTGATAATCCGGCTGCCAGACTTGCTGCTGCACCTGCTGCTATGATTAACTTTTTCTTTTTCATCTGCATCAATCCTATCATTTAATTATTTTTGTCTTCCGCCTTCACATACGTCGGCACGATCGCCTTTACCGCATCTCTTATGTTGTCTGAATCCCGGTTGGCGATTTCATACAGCTCATCCAGCTGATGCGCAAAGTGTTCCATATCGAAGTCGATTGGTTTTCCGATATGAATCAGCTTATTCGGTGTGTCCTGCAGTCCTTCTTCATCCATCAGAAGTTCTTCGTATAACTTCTCACCCGGGCGAAGACCGGTGAATTCGATCTTGATATCCTCGTCTACCTTATAGCCGGAGAGACGAATCAGGTTTTTCGCCAAATCCAGAATCTTGACTGGTTCCCCCATATCCAGGACGAAGATCTCTCCGCCTTTAGCATACGCACCTGCCTGCAGAACCAGGGAAACCGCCTCCGGGATCGTCATGAAGTAGCGGATGATATCCGGATGAGTGACTGTCACCGGAC
>CAKSXP010000376.1 GCA_934515035.1 uncultured Oscillospiraceae bacterium | reverse complement strand
TGTCCGTCCTCATCGGTCACGCTGCGGGCAAGCATTTCCGGGTCGTCCCCCTCGTCCGCGCGAAACAGCAGCACCAGCGCCCTTTCGACCGCCTTTCCTCTCGCGTCCACCACTCTGCCGCAGATCGAGGACGCCGCGTCCTCCGCCGGACTTATGACAGTGTTTATCTGTTCTCCGCGCGACGGACGGAAGTAGAATTTCGGATATGCGCTCAAGTCCATCCACTCCTTTACACCCCATTATACTTTTGCGCCTTTCCAATGTGCTTGACAATAACCACCTCTTTATATAAAATATTCAGATGCGAAAAATAACTTTTTTAAAGGAGTCAATATAGATGGCGAAAGAGAAGAAAGTTGAACAGATAACCGATATGGAGGTCGACTTTGCCCAGTGGTTCACGGACGTCTGCACCAAGGCGGAGCTCGTTGACTACTCCGGAGTCAAGGGCCTGTTTATTCTGCGTCCCTACGGCTATGCCATCTGGGAGAATATCATGAACTATCTGGACAGGCGCTTCAAGGAGCTTGGACATGAAAACGTCTCCATGCCCGTTCTGATCCCCGAGAGCCTGCTTCAGAAGGAAAAGGACCATGTCGAGGGCTTCGCGCCCGAGTGCGCATGGGTCACTCACGGCGGAAGCGAGGAACTGCCCGAGCGTCTGTGCATCCGCCCGACCAGCGAGACGCTGTTCTGCGACCACTGGAGCCACGTCGTTCATTCCTGGCGCGATCTGCCGATGAAATATAACCAGTGGTGCTCCGTGCTCCGCTGGGAGAAGACCACCCGCCCGTTCCTGCGCGGCCGCGAGTTCCTCTGGCAGGAGGGCCACACCCTCCACGCAACACCGGAGGAGGCCATTGAAGAGACCGAGCAGATGCTCGAGGTCTATGCCGACTGCTGCGAGAACTTCCTTGCCATGCCCGTCGTGCGCGGCAACAAGACCGACAAGGAAAAGTTCGCCGGTGCCGAGCGCACATACACCATCGAGTGCATGATGCACGACCACAAGGCGCTCCAGTCCGGAACCAGCCACTATTTCGGCGACGGCTTCGCCCGCGCGTTCAACATCACCTTTGCCGACAAAAACAACCAGCAGACCTATCCCCATCAGACCAGCTGGGGCCTGTCCACCCGCATCATAGGCGGCATCATCATGACCCACGGCGACAACAACGGTCTTGTCCTGCCCCCGATGGTAGCGCCTATTCAGGTAGTCGTCGTTCCCGTCGCTCAGCACAAGCCCGGCGTGATCGAAAAGGCGACCGAAATATACGAAGCTCTCAAGGCCGCGGGCATCCGCGTCAAAATGGACGACAGCGACAACTCCCTCGGCTGGAAGTGCGCCCAGTACGAGATGAAGGGCGTGCCCCTGCGCGTTGAGATCGGTCCCCGCGACATGGAAAACGGCGTCTGCGTCGCCGTCCGCCGCGACAATTTCGAAAAAGAGACCGTCAGAATAGATGAGCTCGTCTCCGAGATACCCACCCTGCTCGGCAAGGTGCAGGACGGCCTTTACGCCAAGGCAAA
>CAKSXP010000375.1 GCA_934515035.1 uncultured Oscillospiraceae bacterium | reverse complement strand
GTATTCCACCAACGGTCAGGTCGGCTTTGTCGCCACTGAGCGTGTGGACGGAAAGATCATTCTGCCGGAGGGCATCCAGCTTCTGAAAATGAAGGCGGCCTGATGAAAGGAGACGGCGGTGATGGACGAACTGCTCACCAAAGTGAAAGCCAACCTAATCCTGGAACACGCGGCGGATGATGCGCTCATTCAGAGCTACATCACCGCCGCTGTTTCATACGCGGAGAGCTATCAGCACATCCCAGAGGGAACGTATCAGAACGCGCCCATGCCGCCCACCACGGAGCAAGCCGTCATTATGCTGGCGTCCCACTTCTACGAAAGCCGGGACGGCAGCACGGGCGGCTTCTTTGCGGATAACACCGGAGCGGCACAGCAGGTGTGGAATACAGTCAACCTGCTGCTTCGGTTGGACAGGCGGTGGCAGGTATGAGCTTCGGAAAAATGAACGGCTTTGCCGACATTGTGGAAACCCGGCAGGTCAAGGACAGCGAGGGCTTCGCCCACTCCGAGGATGAAGTCCTTGCGTCCATTCGCGTGTATCAGGAAGGACGGCACAGATCTGAGCGGTGGGCGAACCTTGCGGCATTCAGCGAAGCCACCGACCTGTTCCGATTTCGGTGTATTCCGGGGCTGACGGTCACCACCGATCACATCCTCGTTACGGAGAACGGGCGCTATGACATTGTTTCCGTGGAGAACGTGAAAGGGCGCGGAATGTATATTGAGGTTTTAGCGAAAAGGAGTGGACCCACTGTTGGCAAAGGCTGATTTCAAGCTGCCGGACGAGTTTCTGACAAAGCTGTCCCGTCTGGGTAAGGATACCGACAGCGTTGCGGAAAAGGTGCTGGAAGCTGGCGGGCAGGTCGTCCTGGCAAGGGTACGGAGTAATCTCGCCGCCGTCATCGGCAGCGGGACAAAGTACGACTCGCGCTCCACCGGCGAACTGGCGCAGTCGCTCGGCCTGTCGCCTGTCAAGCTGAACCGCGATGGCAACCACGACATCAAGATCGGCTTTTCCGAACCGCGCTCGGATGGCGGCAGCAATGCAAAGATCGCCAACATCCTCGAATACGGAAAATCCGGCCAGCCGCCCAAGCCGTTTCTGAAACCGGCAAAATCCGCATCCAAGGCGGAGTGCATCCGCGTCATGGAGCAGACGCTCAAGGAGGAGGTCGAAAAGCTGTGAGTTTGCTGTCGGAACTGAATACCATCGCGGAAAACTGCGGCGTGCCTGTTGAGACAGGTATCTTCTCCGATCCTGCACCGGACACCTACCTCGTGCTGACGCCGCTCTCGGATACCTTTGCCCTCCATGCGGACGACCGTCCGGGCATCGACATTCAGGAGGTTCGGCTGTCCCTCTTTACAAAGGACAGTTATACCAAACTGAAAAACAGACTTGTCCGCACACTTTTAGATGCGGATTTCTATATTACGGACCGCCGGTACATCGGCTTTGAAACCGATACCGGCTATCACCACTATGCCATTGATGTGGCAAAATCTTATGTTTGGGAGGAATGACCATGGCGACCAT
>CAKSXP010000374.1 GCA_934515035.1 uncultured Oscillospiraceae bacterium | reverse complement strand
AAACACTGCGACCGTTGCCAACTGACAGAAGGTGCCTCTGCCGACCATCGGTTCGTAGAGGAAAAGGTCAAGCCCGAAGCGCTGAAAACAGCCGCGACCTGCTCTTCCGCGGCGGTTTATTACAAGAGCTGTTCCTGCGGCGCGATATCTTCCGACGCGAATGATACCTTCTCTTTCGGTCAGCCGAGCGGCGCGCACCGCTACACCGTTTCGACCGCGCGCCCCGAAGCGCTGAAAACAGCCGCAACCTGCTCTTCCGCGGCGGTTTATTACAAGAGCTGTTCCTGCGGCGCGATATCTTCCGACGCGAATGATACCTTCTTTTTCGGTCAGCCGAACGGAGAACACGCCTACAACGTGACGGAACCCACCTGCGGGGTCGGTCAGGTCTGCCGGCTTTGCGGGGCGCTCGGTCTGCCCGAAACCGGAAAGCACACCATGCAAGGCGACGCCTGCGCAGTATGCGGCCGCGGTATCTATGTACAGATGCTGTTGGGCCAGCTCCGGACAATGCCGGCCATCCGCCTTGAAAACTTTTGCTTGACCTCTGAAAGCGAAGTCATCTCTATCGATCTTCTGGAATTCTATCTGACACTGGGTGAGGACGGGAAACCGTACGGATACGGGCAGGTACAGATAAACAACCGGATGGACGATATGAAGGTAACCGACGAAATACACCTGGATGTCCTTTTGAAAAACGACTATCTCTATGTCCGGAAACAGCGCAATATGGCCGATACCCGCCAGCTCTCCGACGGCATCCAACAACAGATTGACCAGGATCCGACGACCTATCAGATGCGCTATTCCCTCTCTGATATACAGTCTTACAACGAACGACTTACCCCCTCCGCCCGTGCGCTTTTGCAGATTGTCAACGCGCTGGAACGCTTCGGGCCTCTCTATCGTAACGACGTGCTCCCGCTTCTTACCCGTATTCTGACCACCAACAGCGAGGCCGTCAATTCGCTTGCCCGCGTGGCGGTCAACAGCATGTTCACCGTTGCCGCGACCGAAGAGGGAACCGTCTTCACTTTCTCCATGGAAAAAGCCGCCGCTTATATCCTGCAACTGGGCGACTCGACCCCGGAAACAGCCTTCAACGATCTTTTCGGCGAAGGAGCTTATGAAAAGATTCCCGGTCTTTTGAATCTGACCGTCGGAGAGGTGCTGGATATTGCTGAAAGCCACGGTCTGTATATCGCAGACTTCCTCGACCTGATGGAAAAACTTCTGGCCCTCAATCCGCCCAAAGACA
Source organism: uncultured Oscillospiraceae bacterium (assembly GCA_934515035.1). Lineage (GTDB taxonomy): Bacteria > Bacillota > Clostridia > Oscillospirales > Oscillospiraceae > CAKSXP01. Next base: position 302 of record CAKSXP010000374.1, on the reverse strand, counting down.
ATCCCGATTCCGATCCCGGCGCGGCCATTGCTACTCTCAAAGCCGCCCTCACAACGCCCGAAGTCAGAGCCGTGAAAATCCGCGAACTGCTCCCTGACGGCGCGGAAGAGACGCTCAATGCTCTGCTGGCGGAGTATAAGAATCTGACGTTCTTTGACATGCTCGAAAGGCTGATCGACAGATTCCTGCCGTCCGAAGGCGATCAGGGCGTTATGCCCCCCGCCCCCGAAGGCGATCAGAATGTTCCGCCCACCGATAATCCGCCCACCGATGGCGAAGGCGACCAAGGACCGTCGGCCGGC
>CAKSXP010000373.1 GCA_934515035.1 uncultured Oscillospiraceae bacterium | reverse complement strand
GCCCACCGTGTAAACGTCCTTTGTGCCGCCGATGTTGGCATAGTAGTTGCTGTCCGTCGGAGTTTCATTCCCGATGCAGATATCGATAACATTTCCGTCGCTGTATTTGCACCGCATGACAAACGCCGGATCGTCAAGACCGTACTGCGCCAGGTCCTGTGCATCCTGTTCAACCAGGTTCGTCGCGCTCAGCGACGTCAGCGTGTAGATCATGGAGCGGAATTTCGAGGTATCATAGTCAAAATACTGCGCTGCGGGCGCCACCTCATAGCTCAGATCCCCGCCGGCATTGCGGCTGATCTCAACAAGCATGGACTCTCCGTCCTTCGGAATCGCCTCGAAGCTTATGAGCTTTGTGTTGTCCTCGTCAACGAGTTTGACTGTTTTCGGCGCTTCGGAAGGCGGCGCTGACTCCGCCGCCTCGGCCTTTCCCGTTTCGGGAAAAACGAATATCAGCAGGATCAGAGCGATCGCCGCGATCAGGATAACCGCGCCCGTTATGATTATCGGCTTGAGGGCTTTACTCATTTACAGATGCCTCCTCCTGAGCCAGATAACAAGGCCGATGGCCAGTATCCCAAACGGGATGATGATTATCATCACCCAGAACAGCGTTACGACCTGTGATCCGAGCAGGGACAGCGTCGTGGACTCATAGTTCTTCGCTTCGATAACAACGGCGTCGGTCTCCTCTGTCATCGAACTGACGACAGCGGCGGTATACTGGGAGTTGAGCATGTTCTCATAGGACAGAACGGAATCCGAGATCATTCCGGCGTTGCAGAACAATATGCGCGAATAGCTGTATTCCAGGTTATCCACATGCGCCTCCGTTGCAAGGATGGCAACATTGAACGGTCCCGTGGAATCGCCGCTGCTCTGGTCATAGGACAGGATCGTGTCGCCGACGATCTCTTTGGCATAGGAGCTGTAAGAGGTTGTCATGAGCGCGGTCGTCGAACGCCAGCTGTTCTGTGCAAACACCGCGGTTATCGGCATCGCGCCGGGAATGGTCGCATACTTTGCAGTCGTTTTTATCCGGTCGGTTATCCCCTCGACGCTCTGGAGCGTCGGCACTATGTACATCGGATATCCGGCAAGGCACTGCTCCGTATCCATTATCATCTCTTTTTCATATCTGACGCCCCACTCCTCAAAATAGCGCTCGAGTCTTGTGAGCGTGGAGGTCGTCGCGGGGCTCATGGTGACGATGGCATTTCCGCCGCCGGTCAGGAAAGCATCCAGCCGGTTTATCTCATCGTCGGTAAAATCCTTCTCGGGCGAAGAGATGATGAGCATGGTCACGTCCTCGGGAATGTCCTCGGTTCCGAGGCTGATGTTGCCGACCTCATAGTTTCCGGAGGTCAGGATAGCCGTCAGCTCGTCGAGCTTCGTCGTCTCCCCGTGGCCGGTCGTGAACATGGCCTTGGGTATGCTGTCCGCAAGAACGAAAAGTATGCCGCTCGTCAGGCGCTGCTCTGCGCGCAGGCCGACGATATAGCTCTCTCCGGTGCTGGAGTTGCTCTGATATTCGTAAAGGTCGGTGGGCGTCAGGTGCTTGAAGC
>CAKSXP010000372.1 GCA_934515035.1 uncultured Oscillospiraceae bacterium | reverse complement strand
TGGAACAGGTAGACAGGCACGTTTGAGGGGCGTGTGTCAACCGACGTGGGAGTTCAAGTCTCCTCTCTCGCACCAGGTAAAGAGATCCGAACCGTTTTTTCGTAAGAGACCGTTTCGGGTCTTTTTCTTTTAAAAATTTCTGAGAAATGCATGAAGAAACTGTTTTTCAGCACTTACAGAATAGCAAGAGGGAGCTGCCGCCGGCAGTTCCCTCTTGCTATTCTGCGGCGGTTTCCCGCCGCTTCTGTTCTTATGCGCGTCCTTTCCGCGTCATGTTGCCGCTACGCTTCGTCCGGCAGCGCCTTTGTGTATCTCCTGATTGCCGCAGCCGCATAGACCATGACCAGCAGCTCCGTTATCGGCATGGCAAACCAGATGGAGTTTGCACCCGCCAGCCGCGGAAGCGTCATGATCAGAACGCCGCTGATGACAAGTCCGCGCGCCACCGACACAATAAACGCCGCCGACGGCTTCATTATCGCCTGGAAATAGTAAGTTAAAAAGATGTTGAACGGCAGCAGCAGGAAGGACAGCGCATAGGCCCGGACGATCGCGGGAGCCATTTCCAATATCGCCGGTGTCGACGTCATGAAGATTCGGATGTACAAATTCGGGCACGCCATGCTGAGTGCCGTCCAGAACAGGCCGAAAACCGCTGTCGTCCACAGCGCCAGCCGGAGCGTTTCGCGAATGCGGCCGCCCTTGCCCGCTCCGAAATTCGTTGAGATGATCGGCTGCGCCGCCTGCCCGACGCTGTAAGCACAGCATTGGACAAACGTGCTGACATTGATAATGGGACCGTAGATGGCCAACGCGTTTGCGCCGAGCCAGCTCATGATCTGGCGGTTGAACAGCACCGTCAGTATCCCCATCGCAACGTCGATAAAGAAGGTCGAAAAGCCCGTAACGGAGATGTCTCGAAGCTTTCTGAGCGGTTTCTCCGGCTTCACGAAACGGAGCGTATTCCTGCGGCTGACAAAGTGAGTCAGCATCACGACAAACGAAATGGCGGAGCCGATAGCCGTCGCGAGCCCCGCGCCATAGATGCCAATATCGCAGGTAAACACAAAGAAATAGTCGCCGAATATATTGAAGATTCCGCCGGTCAGAACACCAAGCGTTGCAAGCCCCGGATTTCCGTCATTCCGCAGAAAAGCCGAAAGCATCTGGTTGAACAGAAACAACGGGAACACATATTTGATCGGACGCATATATTTCTGCGCCAGCGCAAGCAGGGACTCAACCGCGCCGAAGAATGTCAGGACCGGGCTCTCAAAGAAGATGATGCCGGCCCACGCCAGCACTGACAGGACTGCCGAGCCAATGGCCGACACCGTGAAATACTGGTTTTCACTTCCGTCACTTTTTCCGCTTCCGCGCTTCGTGCTGAAGATCACGCTGCCGCCGATGCCCATCAGCAGGCCGAAGCTGTATACGACGTTCCAGACCGGCGCGACGACGGCCAGCGCCGCCGTGCCCTCCGGCCCCTGATACTTCCCCACCATCGCCATATCCACGATCCCGTAAATACTGGAGATCAGCGCGCTGCCGAATGCAGCGGACAGATATTTGAAGT
>CAKSXP010000371.1 GCA_934515035.1 uncultured Oscillospiraceae bacterium | reverse complement strand
CCGGAAGCGCCGTTATCTGCGTCCCGCTCAGGTCGAGCCAGCCGCCGACCGTCAGTCCCTCCGGAAGCGCCGTTATCTGCGTCCCGCTCAGGTCGAGCCAGCCGCCGACCGTCAGTCCCTCCGGAAGCGCCGTTATCCGCGTCCCGCTCAGGTCGAGACCGCCGCCGACCGTCAGTCCCTCCGGAAGCGCCGTTATCCGCGTCCCGCTCAGGTCGAGACCGCCGCCACTGAGTTCCATAAGCCTCTTTGCTTCTTCAAGTGTTAATTTCATTGACAAAAATCCTTTCCGTTGATAAACTAAAAGGGCAATGCTTAGATCAATTGCCCTTGCCGTCGGCGGAATTGCTGTTTCCGTCGGCGGCTTTTCTTATGTAAAGGCGAATAGCCTCCTCAATAGCCGCCTGCACCGTGGAACACCCGAGCGCTTTCATGGCGGCGTTTAACTCGCGTTTGACCGGCTTTGCAAGCCTGACCGTGAGTTTATACTGTTTCGCGGCGGCGGGCTTTCCCGCCGCTTTTTCCGTGCCTGCAACGGCTTTCTCGATCGCGGCCGCTCTGGGGCAGAGCATAACGCCCGTCTGGGCGGTGTTGTGCGCCAGACTCAGCGCCGCGGGGCTGTGCTTGGGAAACTCCTCGCGTATGGCCTTTACCGTCCTTTTGAACTGTGTCATCCGTCAGCCCACCCCCGCAACCGCACATATGAAGCCGAGCGCGGCCATTGTGCCGATCATAAGCCCGCAGACGACGGCCAGCTCGATAAGGAACACCACCGTCAGGCGCCAGCGCGCCCGCGGCGTGAGCTTCCGTTTGAATGGCGTGCATTCTTTTGTCGTCACTGCTCCGCGCCTCCTTCCATGAACCGGAGAAAAGCCCGGCGCGGGATCTTTATTCTTGTGCCGCATACCGTAACGGGAAAACCGAGCTTAGCGGCGTCCGTCCTCGCCTGGATCCTTATGTACTGCGGGTCAAGGCCGAGCAGCGGCGCGATCTGCGCGGGGGTAAGGTATTCTCTTTCGAACCTTCCGAGGTCCTCGAGCGTCATTTTTTCGTTTGCCATGTTTCCACCTCCTGTTGCAGTGTTTGTCTGTTTCTTTTTGCAACGGCCTGTCCACCGATTTCGCCGCTCGCGGAGTACCACCGCAAACGGCGGCAGTTCCGGGGAACGAGACACCCGCGCTTCCTGATCTCCGCGTATGTCATGTCCCTTGCGTGGTGCTCGCAATAGCCGTATGGCGTTCTGTCTTTTTTGCCCTTTTTAAGTTTTTTTCGGATGTTTTCCGCCCCCGTTCCTTGTTATTCTGTCCCCTTCGTGTTATGCTTGGTTAATCGAATCAGTTTTAATGGAGGTGTGAATTACATTGCTTACCGTTCAGCAGCAGGATAAGCTGAAACAGATGTCCACCGGCCTTGTGTGGGAGTGGAACAGCTCCGCCGAAGATGACGAGATCCTGCGTTTTCTCCTCAGCGAGGGGTTGATCGCTCCGCGAGAGGATATTGCTCCTGATTTTCTTTTGATCACAGAACATGGCAAGGCCGGGTTATACGACCTTGAGCAGATAGCTGCAAAGCATACCGAGGATA
>CAKSXP010000370.1 GCA_934515035.1 uncultured Oscillospiraceae bacterium | reverse complement strand
GGCACGGTGATGAGATATTGCGTGTCGACCTTGTGGTCACGGAGGTTTTTTTCCACGGCCACGCCCTCCGGGGTGTAGTCCACCATGCTGACGAAGCGTGGGCGCAGCTCGAGATTGGCGATATCCTTCGCCACGTTGCGGCCCACTCCGCCGTGAACGATCTCCACCCGGCCGGCGTTGCGCCCCTTGGGGAAGTAACGGTCGTTGGGGAAGCCCTTGATATCGACGAAAACCGCGCCTACGACAACAATAGCCATGAAAAATCTCTCTTTCTGATAAATGTCGTTTATGAACGCTCAAAGGCGTGGACCCAGTCGGCCCTGAAATAATAGACCAGCAGGAATATGGCGCTCAGGCACCATGTGATGGGGTAAACCCAGTTCACCACGGCGATGGATCTGTAGATGGGGACGGCGATCTCGAGTATGCTCACGCGGATGAGACACCAGCATATCAGCATTGCCGCCATGGGGATAACGGCCTTGCCCGCGCCGCGCAGCACCGCCGCGAGGCAGTGCGAGAGCGCCAGCAGGAAGAAGAACAGCACGCACACACGGCACTTCTGCACGCCGTAGGCAATGGCCTCCGGCTCCGAGGTGAAAAAGCCGATGAGCTTCGGCGCGGTGAAGTAGATGACCACGCCGATAAGCTCCGCCGCGGCGATGGAGCAGAGTATGCCGAAGCGCGCGCCCTTTTTCGCCCGCTCGTATTCCTTCGCGCCGAGGTTCTGCCCGACGAAGGTGGTGATGGCGATGGTAAAGCTCGTTATCGGGAGGAAGGCGAAGCCCTCTATCTTAGAGTACGCGCCGCAGCCGGCGACGGCCATGGTGCCGAAAACGTTGATGTTGGACTGCACGACGACGTTCGCGATGGCTATGACGGAGTTCTGGAGTCCCGAGGGCAGACCGTAGCGGACGATGAGCTTCATCATCGGCCAGTCGAAGCCGATCTCCCTGAGCTTCAGCCTGTAATCCTCGTTTGTGGTCATCAGTCGGCACATGCAGAGAAAGACGCTGATGAACTGGGAGATGACCGTGGCCACGGCCGCGCCGCCCACGTCGGTGCCGAGCTTCGCTATGAACAGGATATCCAGCACGATGTTAATGACGGAGGACACGATGAGGTATATGAGCGGGTGGGTGCTGTCGCCCACGGCCTGCATTATTCCGCGCAGGGCGTTATAAAGCACCATGCTGAGGCTCCCGGCGAAGTACAGGCGGATGTAGGAGCAGGACTGCTCCATGATGTCCGCGGGCGTACCCATCCAGCGCAGTATGGTGGGGGTGAAGGTGGTCCCCAGCGCCGTGAGGACAAGCGCCGAGGCCAGGCTGAAGGCGATGTTCGTATGTATGGCCGAGCGCATTTTGTCCGTCTCGCCCGCGCCGAAATAGCGGGAGATGGCCACGCCCGCACCGGCGGATATGCCGCCGAAAAAGCTGATCATCAGAAAGACCAGGTTGCCCGTTGCGCTGACCGCCGCCAGCGCGCCGCTGCCTAAAAGATTTCCCACGATCAGCGCGTCCGCCGTATTGTAAAGCTGCTGAAAAAGATTGCCGATGAACAGCGGCACCGCGAAGCTGACCAACTGGCCGCCTATGGAA
>CAKSXP010000369.1 GCA_934515035.1 uncultured Oscillospiraceae bacterium | reverse complement strand
GGCCCCTCTCTGGTGTGCTTCTTTTGGGTACTTTTCTTGCACAAGCAAGAAAAGTGCCTCTCCGAAGGAAACAAAGCTTGGTAAAGCTAAAAAATAAAAATAGAAGCAAAAAGGTAAAGAAAAGTTATCCCCCGCCCGTCAGCGCCAAAAATCAAAATCAAAAAGACAAATACTGCGCCATCCACCTGATAAGCTCCGCGCACTCGGCGCGGGTCATCGCGCTCTGCGGACGGAAAAGCTCGACGTCGTTCTTCGAGCGGAATCCGCCGCTGCGGAAAAAGCTGTCCGCGCTGCCGCTGCGTATGAACGAAACGCTCTCCCGCGCCCAGGGACTGATGCGGTCGTCGTCCGTATAGATCCCGATGCGGCTGCACGGAGAGAAGCGAAGGCCGAGTACCCTCGCGGCGACGACATAGAACTGCTCGCGCGTTACCTCGTCACCGGGCAGGAACGTGCCGTCCTCGAACCCGGTCACATATCCCCTTTCCGCGCACCAGGCGACGGCGGGGGCGTACCATTCATCGCCGGAGATGTCCGAAAACGCGTCTCCCGCCCCGCCTTCCGGCGCGGGAGAGCCGAAGAGCCGGTGTATGACGGAGGCCGCCATCGCGCGCGTCATGTGTCCGTTCGGGTCAAAGCCGTTTCCGGAGCCGCGCATGAGGCCGTTTTGAAGGACATAGGCGATATCGACGCTGGCCCAGCCGGGGTCCGGCCCTCCCGTGAGGTCCTCCGCTCCGGCATAGGTGTGCCCGGCGGAGAGACGAACGCCGCGGAGCCGGAAAAGCTCCTCCACCGTCACAAATTCATAGCCCTCGGCGCGGAGCGTGTCTATCAGCCGCAGAGCGGCGTTCACGTTCTCCATGCCGTGCTGGTCGTGCAGCAGCACGATGCTCCCGTCGCGGATCTCCGAAAGCGCGCGCGTGTAAAGCTCGTCCTCGGTGCAGTCCGCGCCCGCGGCGGGGTCCACGGTCCAGGTTATGAGAGGCGCGTCTATCAGCGCTTCAAGGCGCGGGTCGCTGCGCCCGTCGCCATAGGGCGGACGCACCATCCAGTCGCCGGTACCGAGTATACGGTCGAGCGCGGACTCGGTTTTTCCGATCTCCTCGAGCACCTCTTCGTCCGAAAGCAGAGTCAGATGCGGGTGACTGTATGAGTGGTTGGCGATCTGGTGTCCGGCGTCATAGGCGCGCTTTACTATCGCCGCGTTCTCGAGCACGATATCGTCGAAGCGGTCCGTCAGCGAGTTTCCCATGACGAAAAAGGTCACCTTTGCGTTCCTCTCGTCCAGCCCGTCGAGCAGCGCGGGGGTATATTTCGGGTTCGGTCCGTCGTCAAAGGTGAGCGCTATCAGCTTCGGCTCCTGCGCGAAGGCGCAGACGGTCAATGCGCACATAAGCGCCGCCGTCATGATGATGGATAATAACCTTTTTTTCGCTCCTGTCACGCGATCAGCCTCCTGATGGGCATAGTATACTGCAAAATGGGTGAGAATACCATTATTTCTTTTTCTTTTAGCTTTACCAAGCTTGTGTCTGCTCCGCAGGGGGTAACTTTTCTTGCTCGTGCAAGAAAAGTCACCAAAAGAACACGCCAAAAGGGGACTCTTG
>CAKSXP010000368.1 GCA_934515035.1 uncultured Oscillospiraceae bacterium | reverse complement strand
CGCGATAGTCGATTCCCTTCAGGGTAATATGCGCGAGATAATCGGCACCATCACTCTCAAGGAGATATGCAACGACCGCAAAAAATTCGGCGACGAGGTCCAGGCCAAGGCTCAGACAGATATGAACGCCCTGGGCATTCAGATCATCTCCTGCAACATACAGCGCGTGACGGATGAGCGCGAGCTCATTAACGCGCTCGGACAGGACAACATGAGCAAGATACAAAAGGACGCCGCCATCGCCAAGGCCGAGGCCGAACGCGACATCGAGATCGCGCGCGCCGAGGCGGCAAAGGCCGCAAACGACGCCAAGGTGCAGTCCGACACCGAGATCGCAATAAAACAGAATGAGCTCGCCATCAAGCAGTCCGAGCTGAAGGAAGCCGCCGACATCAAGAAGGCCGTCGCCGACGCCGCATACAAGATACAGGAAGAGGGCCAGCGCAAGACCATCGAGATAACCGCCGCCAACGCCGACATTGCGCGCCGCGAAAAGGAAGCGGAGCTTGCCGAGCGCGAGATAACGCTCAAGGAGCGCCAGCTGGACGCCGAGGTCCGCAAGCAGGCGGACGCCGAAAAATATGCAGCCGAGCGCCGGGCAGAGGCAGACCTTATAGTCCGCCAGAAAGAGGCGGAGGCAAAGCGCTATGAGCAGGAACAGACGGCCGCCGGTATCCGCGCGGTCGGCGAGGCTGAGGCCGAGGCTATCCGCGCGAAATCCATCGCTGAGGCCGAGGGCATCGACCGCAAGGCCGAGGCCATGAAGAAATACGGCGAGGCCGCAATGCTCGAGATGATAATGCAGGCCCTGCCCGTTATAGCCAAGAACATAGCCGAACCGCTCGGTAAGGTCGATAAGATCACCATGTACGGCGAAGGCAACAACACAAAGCTCATCTCCGACATCGTCAACACGACCACTCAGGTATCGGAAGGTCTCATGCAGAGCATGGGGATAGACCTGAAGGCGCTGCTTTCGGGATTTCTTGGCGGCAAAGCCGCTGCCGGCATACAGGCTTCCGCTCCCGAGAAACCGGAGACGCAGGATGAAGCCCCATCCGAAGACGAAAACGGACCCATCACGGAAAACGAAGAAGAGTGACATTATTATGGAAGAAAAAATAACCCGCGAAATGCTCGCAGACGGAAACATGCTGCGCTATCTGAAGACGAAATTCATGAACGACCGTTCGCAGGATAATCTCATATCTCTGCTGGCCTGTCTGCGCGATTCGATCGTGTTCGTGCCGATGAACGTTACAGGCAGCAACGACAACGAGACCCCGGAGCCGCTGCGCTATCGTCCCGAACTTCTGAGAGGGCCGGACGGCGGACTGTATTTTCCGGTGTTCACTCAGAAGGATTCGATCCCTGAGGCATTTGAAAACAATTTCACATGGACTCCCATCGAGGTTGTCCAGTGCGTCCGTATGGCTCACGCCGAGGGCGGGCTTGCGGGCCTGGTAATGGACGCTTTCACCGAGGTCCTGACAATGCCCATGAACATAGCCGACATTATCGAAAAGATCCCTTCGTCGCTTACAGACAGCGAGGAGATTTGAAAACGCGATAGCCTTTGATCCGCTGACCTGTGCACACATTAACAGAAGAAAAG
>CAKSXP010000367.1 GCA_934515035.1 uncultured Oscillospiraceae bacterium | reverse complement strand
CCCTCATTCAGTGGCAGATGTTTCTTTCGGGAGGCCGCTTTTACGGCAGAAATGAGTCTTCTTTTTATACAAAGCTCAGCGTAAGTTTTGAAAGAAGTTTCTTTATCGGAATCGAACTCCCTAATCGCCGCAAGCAGGCCGAACATACCTTCCTGTATGAGATCTTCGCTGTCGCCGCCGACCAGAAAGTATGGACGGGCGCAAATGCGCACCAAGCGGCTGTAACGAAGCGCAAGCTGTTCCTCAGCCCGAAGATCCCCACCGATGGCAAGTCGCTGCAGCTGTTCATCAGATAATTGAATATAGTTAATATCCATACGAAAACTTCCAAACTTACATTTTGAGTATAGATTCAAAGCAGGAAAAAGTCAAGTTATTTTTGTTATATTCCTTTAATTTTTTGCATTTTCCCCTTGTTTTCTTATCAAATCTGACAGTTTTTTTGCCGTTGCACCGGCGATCGTTTCGTCCGAAGCTTCCACCATGACTCTTATAAGTGCCTCGGTACCCGAGGGTCTGACAAGAACTCTGCCGTCCGCGCCGAGTTTTTCCTCTTCATCCGTTATCATTTCCCTGACCTTTTCGTCGTTCATCAGGGCCTCTTTAACGGCATTTCCGCCTTCGATCGGCACATTTATAAGTATCTGAGGATATCTGGGAATATCGGCGACAAGCTCCGAGACCTTCTTTCCGGAAGCGCATATAACGCTCAGAAACTTCACAGCGGCCAATTGCCCGTCCCCGGTCGTCGCATCATCAAGGAAGATCATATGTCCGGACTGCTCGCCGCCGAGACAATAGCCCTTTTCCCTCATGCGTTCAAGTACGTTTCTGTCCCCTACATTGGTACACTCAACGTCCATACCGTTTTTTCTGCAATATTCATGGAATCCCAGATTGGACATTACGGTAGCAACTATCGTATCTTTGCGCAGGCTTCCCTTTTCCTTCATGAATCTGCCGCAGACCGCCATTATCGCGTCTCCGTCGATCTGGTTTCCAAGTTCATCCACAGCCAGGCATCTGTCCGCATCACCGTCAAAGGCTATTCCGACATCATAGCCGCCGGCAACGACCATACGGCTGAGAATATCCATATGTGTGCTGCCGCAGCCGTCATTAATGTTTATCCCATCCGGGTGATCTTTGATAAGCTCGAGCTGTATGGGAAAACGGCTGAATATCCTGCCTACCGTTCTGGAAGCCGCGCCGTTTGAACAGTCGATCATGACTTTCAGGTTTTTGATCGGAGCTTCCGTTTTGGATGCGATATGATCCACATACCTGTCAACAAACTCATGGCCTCTGTTGAGCACATGCCCGATCTCGCTGCCGTTTTTGAGTTTGAGATCCTCTTCGCCGTCGATGATGCGCTCTATTCTCGCCTCTGTCTCGTCCGGGAGCTTGAATCCCTGACCGTTGAATATCTTAATTCCGTTATGTTCATATGGGTTGTGCGAAGCGGATATCACGATACCCGCGTCCGAAGCGCTGTCCACGGTTATAAATGCGACCGCCGGCGTGGGAACGACCCCAAGCTGGATCACATTCGCCCCGGCCGCACACAGACCCGCGATGAGCGCACTCTCCAGCATATCTCCGGAAACTCTCGTATCC
>CAKSXP010000366.1 GCA_934515035.1 uncultured Oscillospiraceae bacterium | reverse complement strand
AAGCGGCGCCTGCAAGGTCGTTGCAAAGATAAACCGCCGTTCGCTGGTCGATCTTGTGTCCGATGAGCATATGATAGACAGCATCGTATCGGCCGGTTCGGTAACGGCGGAGCTGATAGTGCAGTACATAAGGGCGATGCAGAACGCCTCCGGCAGTCATGTCAAGACGCTGCACCGCATCGCGAACGGCAAGGCCGAGGCACTGGAGTTCGGTGTGACAAAAGATATGCCGCTTATCGGGATACCGCTTGCGGAGCTGCCGCTTAAGACGAAGATACTTATTGCGGGAATAGTCCGGCACAACGGCGAGATCATCATCCCGTCCGGGCGCGATGTTCTCCGGGAGGGGGACGATGTTATCATCGTCACGACGAGGACTTCGCTCCATGACCTGAAGGATATTCTCGAATAGGAGGCCGCCGCGTGAACTACAAAATGGTGTGCTTTATAACGGGGCGCATACTGATGATCGAAGCGGCGCTGATGGTGCTGCCGTTTGCTGTCTGCCTGATATACGGCGATGCGGCCTGGTCCGCTTTTGCGATAACGATCCTGATAACGCTTGCGGTCGGGGCGGTCCTTCATCTGGGCAAGCCGAAGGACACCACGATGTACGCCAAGGAGGGCTTTGTCATCGTGGCGCTGGCGTGGATAGCGCTGTCAGTTTTCGGTGCGCTGCCGTTCTGGATCTCCGGCGCGGTGCCGGACTACATAGACTGCTTTTTTGAAACGGTCTCCGGCTTTACGACCACCGGGGCGAGCATCCTCCGGGATGTAGAGGCGATGGAAAAGGGATTGCTTTTCTGGCGCAGCTTTACGCACTGGGTCGGGGGAATGGGCGTTCTGGTCTTTGTAATGGCGATACTTCCGATGTCGGACGGGCACGGTATGCACCTTCTGCGTGCGGAGGTGCCGGGGCCGACGGTCGGAAAGCTTGTCAGCAAGATGAGCGAAACGGCCAAGATACTTTACAAAATATATCTGGTCATGACCGTTGTGGAGGTCATATTCCTGCTCTGCGGCGGCATGTCTCTGTATGACTCGCTCATAAACTCGTTCGGCACGGCCGGTACCGGCGGCTTTTCTCACAAGGCGCTGAGCATCGGGGCATATGACAACGCATATTTTGAAGTGGTGATCGGGATCTTCATGCTGCTGTTCGGCATAAACTTCAACCTTTATTATTTTCTCCTCATCGGGAAGGTAAGAGAGGTGCTGAGATCAGAGGAGCTGCGGGCATATCTGATCATAGTTTTTGCGGCGGTCGCCGCGATAACCGCAAATATCCTGCATATGTGCACAGGCTTCGGACAGGCGCTCCGGCTCGCGTTCTTCCAGGTGTCGTCCGTTATAACGACGACGGGCTATGCAACGACGGACTTCAACCTCTGGCCCAGCTTTTCAAAGTGCGTGCTCGTCCTGCTCATGTTTATCGGCGGGTGCGCGGGCTCGACAAGCGGCGGAATGAAAGTTGCGAGGATAGTACTGCTTGCAAAGACCTCCGCCTACGATATCGGACGCATGGTGCATCCGAACGCCATATCAAATATCCACTTCGAGGGCAAGGCGCAAAGCGAAAAGGATATCCGCAGCGTTCTGGTTTTTGTCGCTGTGTAT
>CAKSXP010000365.1 GCA_934515035.1 uncultured Oscillospiraceae bacterium | reverse complement strand
TGGCGTCCATCCATTCCATCCGTATCGCCTCCCGCTGTGAAAACAGTTTATCTCGCTCAGCGCGGTTTTGCCCGACTTTTCCTGCCAGGTTTTGTCCGGAATGAAAAATATCATCCGCTTCCGGACGAGCGGAGTACCCTGCTTATTATAATAGACGTGCAGCGCCTGCTTTTCAACCTTATCAGAACAGTAACCTAAGCATTTTCCGGTCTGAGCCGAAGATGGAATATGGACAAACAAAATGGAGATTTGGGGCAATATAGAGCAATATATTGTGGCAATTCCAGGTTAGATGTGATATAATACAATTGATGATCACCGGACGCCGGGAGCGGGCGAGGGCAGGCGTGCCTGCTCCGTCGGGTTGACGGTATCATGATTTTAATGGAATGTAAGGAGAAAAGTTATCGATGTCTGAGACCCTGCAAACAAAGAAACCAAGCGCATACAGGTGGCTTATGCTCATCCTCATTGCGCTGCCTAACTGCGGGACCAACTACGCGCAGTTTCAGCTCTCCGCGTTCGCGGCTGAGTTTATGGCGGACTTCGGCCTGACGGCGACACAGTTTTCCGCTGTAACGCTGTCGTTTTCGGCCATCGCCGGTATAATCGGCGTCTGCGGCGGCACGATCGCCGACCGCCTCGGAACAAGGCGCGTTGTTGTAACGCTGTGCTTTATAACGGCCGCCGCCTCGCTTCTTCGTCTGCTGACACACAGCTATGCAGTGTTTTTCCTGCTCAGCCTGTTTGTCGGCTGCGGACTTGGAGGCGTTCACGCAACATCCGGCAAGATCATTAACGCCTGGTTCCCCGCAAAGGAAACCGGTATTGCCTTTTCGCTCTATTGCGCTATCGGCGCCGCCGGAATATCTCTGGCTCAGCTGACCAGCCCGCTCTACACCGGATACCACCAGGCTCTGCTCGTTTCGGGAATGATCCTGCTTGTCGCGGCGGTCATGTGGCTGATCTTCGGACGCAACGCCCCCGAGGGCGCGGTGCTTCCGCCGTCCCAGCCGGTCCTGAAGTACATCTCCCGCGTTGTGAAGCTTCGCAACGTATGGATAGTTGCAATCTGCTGTGCGCTTTTCTGCGGCTTTATTTTTGCGATATCCGCGCTTCTGCCCACGGTGCTCATAAACACCCGCGGCATGGAAACTGCCAGGGCCAACAGCATAAGCAGTATGCTGAACATCGGCGCGATAGTCGGCTCCGTGATCATCCCGGCGCTTCAGGCGCGTCTCGGGTTCGGAAAATACCGGCCGATCCTGATAACGCTTATGCTGCTGGCAGCTGTCTGCGTGCTGCCGATAGCCATAGTTTCGGACGGCTTTATCTTGCCGCTCATTTTCCTGCTGGGCGTGTTCGTCAGCGTTGGCTGCGCCTACTTTATGGCCATGCTTGCGGGACTCAAAGAGGTAGGGGCCGAATATCTCGGGAGCGCTCAGGGAATCGCCACGCTCACTCAGTATCTGCTCGGCGGCTTTGTAATACCGTCCTTTGTTATAACGCCGCTTGTGGATGTGTCCGGAACGATGCTTTTTGTTGCCTCCGCGGTCCTGTGCCTGCTGATGGCGCTGGGGACCTTCCTGCTGCCCGAGACCGGAGAATAAGCAGAGAACGAA
>CAKSXP010000364.1 GCA_934515035.1 uncultured Oscillospiraceae bacterium | reverse complement strand
GAATAACAACCATGAAAACAACTGCGATCAGCCATATTACAAAGCCGACCCAGAACAGGGGATATTTCCCCGGCACTGTGATGACGCAATAAAGCGCCCAGATATACAAAATCGGTGACAGCACAAAGTATGTTACCGGAGCTGCAAGTATCAGCAGCCCGGATATGATTGAGCCCCACCAAGGAAGGGAGATGACGGAAAACGGTGCAAGTATTGTGATGTAAGCCAACACAAAGAGCAAGATGCCTCCGAAGAATCCGCTGAACACATGGCTGAGTTTATCATAGTTTCTCATGTCGGACATTCTCCCTTACAAAACGAAATTATCGTATTACGCTTTGGAATGCGACGGCTTTGCCGAGGATGCGCACCTCGGACAGCTCTTCGCCGATATAGACGAAAGGTTCATACTTCGGATTCTCCGGTGAAAGGACGAGCTTGTTCTTATCCGGGTAATAGTACACACGCTTCAGCGTTGCTTCGTCGTCTATCAGCACGGCGGCGATTTCTCCGTTGTCTACGCTGCTCTGCTTCCGGACGAACACGATATCGCCGTCGTATATGCGCGCGCCGATCATGCTGTCCCCGACGGCGCGCAGGCAGAAGTCAACATCGAGGTCATCGGTTGTCGATATGAAGCTGCCGTATTCCTCATTTGCGAATATTGGTTCGCCGCAGGCTATGTCTCCCAGCAGGGGGACTTTTTTTGTTTTGAGCGGAAAAACATTTCTCACAAAAGATGAATCGGATTTCGCATTTTTTCCTGTCAACAAGTAATCGGTACTCACACCGAGCACCTGCGATATTTTGGCGAGAACATCCGGAGACGGTATGGTTCCTGTCGATTCATATTTTCCCACGCTGGAACGCTCAACACCGATTTTCTTTGCCAGCGCTTCCTGAGTTATTCCCGCGCGTTTCCGCGATTCCTTCAGTCTCTCTGAAAACATCTTTTCGTCCTCCTGTGCAAATATATAATAGTGAATAATAATCACATTGTCAACTACTTCTGAAAAAAATTCAGAAAAACTATTGACAACGATGATTTGACGCGTTATAATGTGAATGCCATTCAGATTTTAGGGGGATGAGATAATGATTCAGAAAATGCGGCAACGAGCAAATATCCGTCAAGAAGATTTGGCAGAACGGCTGAATATTGATCGTTCGACAGTGGCGAAGTGGGAAACCGGAAAGGCAATGCCCCGGGCGGCGCTTCTGCCAAAGCTTGCGGACATACTCGGATGCACGGTGGACGAGCTTCTGCGGGGAGGTGATGCGAGGTGAACAAGGTTCAAGCGGTGTGTCTTGCGATGTTTATTCTGAACGCTGCGGTTGTTGTAGTGATAGGCATACTGTCAGTTATCGCGTACAAAAAGAAAGAGATTTACCCCGAGCAGCTTGCCATGATAATAATTCACAACACAGTGACGCTTTTGCTTGTGGGGGTGCTTGAATACTTTGCGGCGATCATCGGCAGAGGATGAGCGAGGGGTTATCTTTTTATTGGAGGTGAGAAGTAATGCCGCGGGAGAAGGACGCAAAGAAAGACCGCCGCTGGCGGGCGGCGGTCAGGCTTATGAGGCTTATAAAGAAGAATTTTTCGGAAGAAGAGTATAAGGT
>CAKSXP010000363.1 GCA_934515035.1 uncultured Oscillospiraceae bacterium | reverse complement strand
ATCCTCAACATCACCACCTCCGGCGGCGTCAACCTGCTCGAGGAGGACCGCATCCGTCCCTTCTACGAGCTCAAGCCCGAGATGGCCTCCTATGACTGCGGCACCATGAACTGGCAGAACACCACCATTTTCGAGAACAACCCCATGTTCCTCGAAAAGCTCGGCAAGCTCATGCAGGAAGTCAACGTCAAGCCCGAGATCGAGGCTTTTGACCCCGGCATGATCTACAACGCCGGCTACTACCTCAAGAAGGGCATCCTCAAAGCGCCTCTGCACTTCCAGTTCTGCATGGGCTGCGCCGGCGGCATCACCGCCACCACCAAGAACCTGGTCTTTATGAAGGGCGTTATGGACGAAGTCGCTCCCGGCAGCACCTGGAGCGCGTTCGGCGTCGGCCACGGCGCGATGGAGATTATGTATGCCGCTATCGCAATGGGCGGCAACATCCGCGTCGGCATGGAGGACAACGTCCTCTACAAGAAGGGTCAGCTTGCCGAGAGCAACATGCAGTTTGTCGCTCGCGCAAAGCGCGTCATCGAAGAGTTCGGCTGCGAGGCCGCCACTCCCGACGAGGCCCGCCAGATTCTCGGCCTCAAATAAGCACTGTTTTTTAATATATGAAAAGGGCTTCGGAGACAGCTTCTCCGAAGCCCTTTTTTATATATGTATCCGTGTTCAGCCTCCGGAAACCCATTACCGGACCGGTGACGTTCGCCGCCCTTTCTGCACAGAGCCGGCCGCCGCACAGCGGCCGATTATTTGTGCATATATTACAACAAAGCATCCTTTGATGAAAGCGTTATAAATTATATTGACCAATTTAGATAATTCGACGAAAATCAAAAACCGTTTGTGAAGCTCTCATACATTTTGCGCCTTTGTTTGTGCAGCGGTAATAATGTTTCGGATTTTCTTTTATGATAATATATCCGTGAACAATGCTGTATAGTGCACTTCGCCAAAACCGAAGAGCTCCGGCGGCGTCCTTCGGTTTACAGACATTCTCGGCATTGCCGGACCGTGCGGCAATGCTGCGCCGTATGTTCAGCCAAAACCTTCGTATACAAACACTGTCTCATAATTCAGACCGAAAGGAGAAAACATGAAAGAGATCATCACTGTCGACGTTACCCGCATCGGACATGAGCTTGGCGTTCCCGAGGTGGAGTTCACTCCCCCTGTCCCCGGCGCAAAACCGATGATGCAGCAGATCTGGAGCGCCGAATGGGTCG
Organism: uncultured Oscillospiraceae bacterium; assembly: GCA_934515035.1. Lineage (GTDB taxonomy): Bacteria > Bacillota > Clostridia > Oscillospirales > Oscillospiraceae > CAKSXP01. The sequence continues at coordinate 396 of CAKSXP010000363.1, read as the reverse complement.
AAAAGACAATCGACGCGCTCAAGAAGTATAAGGAAGAGGGCGCCAGAGTATCCCTGTTCGGACATCTGGACACCTGGGTCTGCATGGCGATAACTGACGCGCTCCAGCCCGAATGCGAGTGCTTTTTCTCGACCCCGAACCACGACCCCGAGGATACCTTCACGGATCTGCCGATCTATGAAGTAAAGTACGGAACGCCGGACCCCGCTCTTAAATATCAGCACACCGTCCGCGAGGATGGCGACTTCCTTTTCGTGGACTTTGACATTGACGAAAGCATCGACTGGAACTACCTTGTCACCGACGTTGTCAGGGATCTCACCATTCCCGACATTCCCGAGGGTAAGATCCTGTGCGCATATTCTTCCGCCAAATACCCCCTGCAGTGGGTGGTTC
>CAKSXP010000362.1 GCA_934515035.1 uncultured Oscillospiraceae bacterium | reverse complement strand
GTCTGTTATCACGTACAGCATCCAATGCACGCCCGTCAGCCTGTGAAACGCTCCGTTGAGTGCGGCAAAGCCAACGGCAGAGCCATTCGGCCCTATTTGCCGGACATCCACATGGCAAACCAGAATCGTCCACAGCACAAATGCCGCAAGAGAACCAAGCGCTGCCCAAAGCGTTATTCTTTTCTGTTTTTTCATTTGTTCCTCCCCCGTTCCGCTCAATTGCCCCTCTGCCTGTTCCGGACGCGGCCCCAGAAGTGATACAGCACCGCGCAAAGCATCAGAACAGCGCCGCAAAGTCCAAAGCACCAGCCTATCCCCGCGGCGACAAACACTGAAGATGCAAACAGCGAGACGATCTCCATCAGGTTGACGCCTATATTCATAACGGACAGCGCGGCGGCACGGTCATTTTCCAGCTTCAGGACATCGACCAGCCGGTTTTGCTGTTCCTCAACATGGAACGACGCGAGGTCGAGGAGAAGCGGGAGCAAAACCATCGCCGGGATCAGACCCCATATATTGCGGAGCAGTCCAAACCCGAGCAGTGCCGCACCGCTGAGCAGGCAGAAAAACACCGTCAATTCTCTCTTTGACCGTTTACCGCACAGTCGGATCACGGGCTCCGCCAGCATCTGCACAACGGAATAACCGATTATTATCGCCGACAGCCAGACCAGAGGAACGCCGCTGCGCTCCAGTATCTCCGCATAGAAGAAATTGACCAACAGCCAGGCCACTCCGAACAGCGACAGCAGCACCGTGAACAGTCTTGCCCTTCCGTCGCGCAGAAGCATCCGAAGCTGTGAGCGGACCATTCTCCCGGTATGCGGTCCCGGCGCGCCGCCGCGCGGCTCCCTCCGCAGAAACAGCGCGCAGATAAACCCGGCCGCGCCGGAAATGACCGTGGCTGTCAGCAGCCCCGTCAGGGAAAAGTACCGGTAGATAACGGCATAACCCGCCGTGCTGAGAAGAAAGCCCGCCGTTCCGAAGTTCGCCGCACGCGCCGCCCTCGGAAGATAGCCGTTCTCTCCGCAGAGCGCATATAAATAGGCGCTGTCCGTGCCGGAGGACAGGCAGGCCGAGACTCCCTCGATCACCGCTTCCAGTGTAAAAAGAGGGAGCGAACCAAGCAGATATGCCGCCAGCAGCGCGCCCCTCGCCATGAGCAAAAACAATTGCGAAAGGATCAATGACCGGCGGTATCCGATGCGGTCCGTCAGATATCCCGTGGGCAGTTCGCCCAGAGCGATCATGGCGGAAAGCAATACTTGCAGCAGAAAAAACTGTCTCTCGCTGATTCCGGCCTGCGTTCTCACCAGAAGCGCCACCGGAGCAAAAAACACCAGCCCGCCAAAAAATTTCATGCCGTCATAGGGGGCGAGTCCGGGTCCCTTCAGCCCTGCTGCGCTATCCGGTTTTTCAGTCCGGTCCCTGCCGCTGCTCTGCTTCTCACCGTTCATATCTTTCCTCTTAAAACCGCAGCGCTTCCAGCGCGGTTATGTCCCCCGACTGAATGGCGGGGATACTGCGCCTGATGGTTTCTTCGTCCCAGTCCCACCAGCGCAGCTCTTCAAGTTTTTCTATGACCGCATCGTCAAAACGCCTGCGGATGGGCTTTGCGGGAACGCCGCCAACGATAGTATAGGGC
>CAKSXP010000361.1 GCA_934515035.1 uncultured Oscillospiraceae bacterium | reverse complement strand
TCTCCAGAAGAGCTTGCGCACCTGCTCAAAGCAAATTCGATTGTGTTGGATGATGGGCTAAGCATTGAGAAGGCTTTTGACCTTGTAAAAAAGCAGGCCAACGGCGAGCTGGATGTTGCAGAACTGGATTCTGTTAGCGGTGGAATTGCAATTGGGTTGGCGATTACATCTGCGGCACTCTTTGTTGTGTCTGCGGGAATGATTTGTTTCCTTGCGGGCTATGCTTATGAAAAATTCAGAAGGTAAGGGTGAGTGAAATTATGAATCAGGAAATGCAAGAGAGGCTTACACAGATTTTCAATGATGAATCAATCATGAAGAAAATCAGCATGTCTGAGTCCCTCCCGGAAATGCAGGCAGTATTTACTGAAAATGGTGTGGACTTTTCGATTGAAGAAGTTCAGAAATTTGTTGATTTTATGAATGCATCATCAAATGGTGACCTTACTGAAAATGACTTGGATCAGGTTGCTGGAGGAGCTGGTGCTGGCCCGACGGATATTTTTGGATGGGCATGGGAAGGCATCAAGCGTGTTGCAAAACCCTGCTGGGAAGCTGGCAGATGGTTTGCGCGGCAAGGCTGGTGATAAACATTAAAGCCTGAAATTAGAATGATTGGCACGAAAAAATGAATAATTGAATTGTGTGATGGCCGGAGAGTTCACAACTGAATCTCCGGCCATTGTACAATTGAAAATAGGCGGGAGGCAATGCATGTCCTTTACAATCCAATCCGCCTGTTTCAGCCATATTGGCAACAGGCGTGGAAACAACGAAGATAATTTCTTTTTTAATGGCCTCTGTATGGAAGAGCAGCACAGAGGGACCCATGATCCGATCCTGATGGAGCGTGGGCTTCAGGAGAATCTTTGCCTTGCGGTGTTTGACGGCATGGGCGGAGAGAATTACGGGGAGCAGGCCTCCTTCGCGGCGGCGGAGGCGCTGCAGGCCCTGGCGGCAAAGCCAAAGCAGTTTTATCAATCCGGTGGGAAATACCTGGACGGCCTGACACAGACCCTGAACGATGCGGTTTTTCGCCGGTCGCAGGAGCTGATGACCAGCCGTATGGGCACCACTATGGCGCTGCTGTACTTTTCCGGGAGCTACGCCTATTCCTGCAATGTGGGCGACAGCCGGATATACCGTCTGCGGGAGCATGTATTCGCCCAGTTGTCTCAGGATCATGTGTCCAATTATGCGTCTTCCTCTGGGGGAAAGGCACCCCTGACCCAGCATCTGGGCATGGATCCGGAAGAGGTGCGTATTGAGCCGTATGTTGTGAAGGATTCCCTGCGGGACGGAGATATTTACCTGCTATGCAGCGACGGCCTGACGGATATGGTAGACAATCTAACCCTCTCAGAGATCCTTTCGGAGAATGAGAGCCCGGAGACCTGCGCCTGGAAACTGCTGAAAGCCGCACTGGATGGCGGCGGGAGAGACAATATCACGGCCATTGTATGCCAGGTGCGGGAAAAGACAATGGGATGAGGAAAGAGGAGAAAGAGAAAATGGAAAATCGGTTTACAGATGTAGTATGGCCCGGCTGGGAGGTCGTCCGCAAGCTGGGCGAGGGCAGCTTTGGCGGCGTCTATGAGATCCAGCGGACCCTGCCCGATGGGCAGGTGGAAAAGGGGGCGCTGAAAAAGCTGACACTGCCCAGGGA
>CAKSXP010000360.1 GCA_934515035.1 uncultured Oscillospiraceae bacterium | reverse complement strand
GCCCTATTCCGTCCCCGCTTACACCGTCGGCATGGTCTGCGGTTCCGGTATGAAGTCCGTCATCGAGGGCGCACGCGCCATCGGCGCCGGCGATGCCGACATCGTTGTCTGCGGCGGCGCAGAGAACATGACCGCGGCTCCTTACACCGTTCCCACCGCCCGCGGCGGCGCACGTATGTTCAACACCACCATGGTCGACTCCATGGTAAACGACGGCCTTTGGGACGCCTTCAACGACTATCACATGGGCACCACCGCAGAGAACATCTGCGACATCTGGGGCATCACCCGCGAAGAGCTCGACGAGTTCGCCGCTTCCTCCCAGGCAAAGACCGCTGCCGCACAGGCTGCCGGCCGCTTTGACGACGAGATCGTTCCCGTCATGGTCAAGAAGAAGAAGGAAATGGTCGAGTTCAAGGTCGACGAGTTCCCCCGCGCTTCCACCAACCTCGAGTCCCTGGCAAAGCTGAAGGGCGCTTTCGCCGTCAACGCCGAGACTCCCGAAGTCGTTCACACCTTTGAGCCCACCGGCATCCACGAGGCCGACACCGACAAGCACGTCAAGCGCGTCACCGCCGGTAACGCATCCGGCATCAACGACGGCGCTGCCTGCATCATCCTCGCCTCCAAGGAAGCCGTCGAGAAGTACGGCCTCAAGCCCATGGCAAAGCTCGTCTCCTACGGCCAGGGCGGCGTTGACCCCAAGATCATGGGCGTCGGCCCCGTTCCCGCTTCCCGTCAGGCTCTGGCCAAGGCCAACCTGACCATCGACGACATGGACCTCATCGAGGCAAACGAAGCTTTCGCAGCCCAGTCCATCGCTGTCGCCCGTGAACTCGGCTTCGACATGTCCAAGGTCAACGTCAACGGCGGCGCCATCTCCCTCGGCCACCCCGTAGGCGCTTCCGGCGCACGCATCATCGTCACCCTCCTGCACGAGCTGCAGAAGCGTCCCGAGGCCAAGAGAGGTCTTGCCACCCTCTGCATCGGCGGCGGCATGGGCGTTGCCACCATCTGGGAAAAGTGCTGAATCCCTAAACGGGACAGGCTATCCCCCCGATCAGGTCAATAAATTTTTCAACATACGCGGACAGGTCTGCGGAGACCGCGGACCTGTCCCAGGATAAAGAAAGGATGATTCAAATTGGCACAGAACAAGGTCACGACCGTTGAAGAGGCCATCAAGACTTATTGCTTCGACGGTATGACGGTACTGCTCCCCGGTTTCGTCAATGTCGGCGTTTCCGAAGTCCTCATCGAGGGTCTCATTGACGCCGGAATCAAGGACATCAGCGTCATCTCCAACAACACCAGCGTCCCCGGACGCGGCATCGGTAAGCTCGTCCGCGCCGACGTTATCAAGAAGATCACCTGCTCCCACATCGGCAACAACTCCGAGACCGTTGCCAAGGTCGTCGCAGGCGAGATCGACCTCACCTTCGTTCCCCAGGGCTCTCTGTGCGAGAAGGTCCGCGCCGGCGGCGCCGGCATCGGCGGTATCCTGACCCCGACCGGACTTTACACCCCGATGATGGACGGCAAGCAGGTCGTCGAGTGGGACGAGGAAGCCGGCAAGTTCGTTTTCCTCGAGGGCGAGATCGTTCCCGACGCTTCCAAGAAGCGCTTCGTTCTTGAGCTGCCTCTGCACGGCGACGTCTGCTTCGTCC
>CAKSXP010000359.1 GCA_934515035.1 uncultured Oscillospiraceae bacterium | reverse complement strand
CCACAAGGCCGGTCTGGGTGGTCGGGTTCATACCTTCGATCTCTATGCGATGGTAGATCCTCTTGCCCTTATAGTTGTTGAAGCTGTCCACACCCTCGACAACACAGCCGTGATCCTCCAGCCACTCGGCAACTTTTCCGGATGAGCGGAACCACTGTCTGACGATGCGTGCGTCAAAACGCCAGTTGTTGAAGCGGCAGTATTCCTTAAAGCATTCGTCCGCCGTCAGGTGTATTCCCATTCTCTTCTGTGCGGGCGTTTCAACGGCAAAAAAGCCCTTGGCGCACACACAGCATCCGCCGAGCACCGGCCGCTTATCAATGAGCAAAACACTTTCCGCGCCGTTTTCCTTTGCGCGCAGTGCCGCAGGCATACCGGACGCGGAACCGCCCATTACGAGTACGTCTACTCTTTTTTCTACAATTGTCTTATCAGGCATTGTAATTCCTCCACATGAAATATGTCTGACTTCAGCAGTCAGCAATACAGAATACAGGTTTGCCCCTGTCAGCCAGGGGTACCGCCGGCTGACAAAAGCAAATGCGCCTGGCAGCCGATCGTATAAATAATTATAACAAAAACTCTTTTCGTTGGTAATGCAAAAACGGAAATGAAGCAGCTGTTTCTATTCTCACTTTGTATGTCATACCTTCGATGAACAGGAACAGACAAAACGCCGCCGCGGGTCCGATGATCCGCGGCGGCCGGCCTTGTATGACGCTCATTGCGTCTGTATTTTATTTATTCCCGCTAAATGCTCCCCTTCGGGCACTGACGTCCCGTGTGGTCCATTTCATAATTCTCCTTCAATATAAGCTCAGACACCGGCAGTATCTCATATCCGTCCGCCTGAAGAGCCTCGATTATTCCGGGCAGAGCTTCCGGCGTATGTATCGCGGCATTGTGGAACAATATGATGCTCCCGGGCTGCACACCTTTCATAACTCTCGACTGTATCTCCGCCGCCGGTATCTCCTTCCAGTCGAGGCTGTCAACGTCCCATTGAATAGTATACATTCCCATTCCGTTAAGGGCGCTGACAACATGGTCGTCATATTCGCCGTACGGACAGCGGAACAGGATCGGCGTAGTTCCGGTAACGGAGGCCACCTTATCATTGCAGGCGGTCACATTTGCTATTATCTCGCTTTCCGACAGCGACGAAAAATGCGCATGATCGTTTGAATGATTCATGACCTCATGCCCCGCGTCCGCCAGCGCCTTGACCGACTCCGGGTATTTATCCACCCAGGCGCCTACAACGAAAAACGTTGCTTTCACTCCATACTTGCCAAGAATGTCTATCAGGTCCTGAGTATCCTCATTGCCCCACGCGGCGTCAAACGTGAGAGAGCATACCTTTTCTTCCTTCTGGACGCAGTAGATCGGAAGTATCCTTGTCGTTGCCGACACGCCGACCACCGTCGGACTGTTCACCGTCCAGAAAATCAAAGCGACTGCCAGCACCAGCGCAGAACCGGTTATGATGCTTTTGTGCTTTTTCAGCTTTTTTATAAAGCGCTTCATCAAAATTGCCTCCCGAAACAGTTTTGTACATACTATGCCTGTTCGGGAAAGAATATTAAAAGAAGAAAACAGAGCCCCCCACCTGACCTGCGGCCTTTGCCGCAGGTCAGGCGGAAGCTCTGTAAAAATGCAGGGCGGGATTCACGCCCTCATGGAC
>CAKSXP010000358.1 GCA_934515035.1 uncultured Oscillospiraceae bacterium | reverse complement strand
CACATACTCCGTCTATGTGGACGAGGAGCACGACTTTGTGAACTATGTCTGGGGAGACGGCGCAAGCTTTAACGGCCTTTATATTCTCGATTCTTCACTCTCCACTGTCGGCAAAATAGACGGGCTGGCAGAAAACGAAACTGTCTATTCATCGAGATTTGACGGCGATATCGCATACTTTGTCACCTTCCGCCAGACCGATCCGCTGTTTGCCGTCGATCTGAGCGACCCTGCGGAGCCTACGGTGCTGAGCGCTCTCAAGATACCCGGCTTCTCCGAATATCTGCATGTCTGGAGCGAGGGCCGTCTGTTCGGTCTTGGCATGAACGCAGACGAAGAAACGGGATTTACGGAAAACATGAAGCTCAGCATGTTCGACACCGGCGACCCCGCGGACGTCCGCGAAATATGTACGCTGGGTCTCGACTGCTCCTGGAGCGAGGCGCTTTATAACCACAAAGCGATACTCATTTCCGCGGAAAAGAATATCATCGGCTTCCCCGCCGGAAACAGCTATCTGATCTATGGCTATACCGACGGCGGCGGTTTTGAAAAGCGTGCAGAGATCGAATGCGGCAGCGGCAGCTGGTCCGGTGCACGCGGGCTTTATATCGGCGATTATGCCTACATCGTCGGCGACACGATAACCGTTCTGGACATGACGGACTTTTCTCTGGTGACAACGCTCTCAATAGACTGAAAACACTCATTTTTTTGAAAAATGTTCTCATTTTCCTTGACAAGTCCCGCGCCTGATGTTACACTAACAAGGCCGCTTTGAATGGGCTTTAAAAGTGAAGCTCTGCTTCCGCCCCCGACAGCGAGACTCCAAGAGAGGCAGGTGCAACTAAAAGTGAAGCATGCTATCATCGAGACCGGCGGTAAGCAGTACCGCGTTGCCGAGGGCGACGTCGTTTTCATCGAGAAACTGAACGTCGAGGCCGGCGAGACCGTTACCTTTGACAAGGTTCTGGCTGTTATCGACGATGAGACCAGCGTTTTCGGCGCTCCCGTTGTTGAGGGTGCTACCGTTTCCGCCAGCGTCGTCAAAAACGGCAAGGCCAAGAAGGTCCGCGTCTACAAGATGAAGCCCAAAAAGGGCTACCGCAATACCAAGGGCCACAGACAGCCCTACACGCAGGTCCAGATCTCTGCGATCAATGCGTAAAACATTCCGCGAATACGACTAATGGAGGTGTAACCTAAATGGCACATAAAAAAGGTGGCGGTTCTACCAAGAACGGACGCGACAGCGAGTCTAAACGTCTTGGTCCCAAGAGAGCCGATGGTCAGTTTGTTCTGGCCGGCAACATCCTTGTCAGACAGCGCGGAACCAGGATCCACCCCGGCGTGAACGTCGGCCGTGGCAATGATGACACCCTGTTCGCCCTGAAGGACGGCAAGGTCAAGTTCGAGCGTCTGGGCAAGGACCGCAAGCAGGTCTCTGTCTACGAAATCGCACAATAACCAAATGAAAGACGGGTGGGCGAGAATCGAGCCCACTCGTTTTTTTGGGCATACTTACTTAAGAAAGGAGCGGATATGGATGGCAGGCTCTTTTGTTGATAAGGCCACGATCAAGGTATCTGCCGGCAAGGGCGGCAATGGCGCGATCGCCTTTCACCGCGAAAAATATATTGCGTCCGGCGGACCCGACGGCGGCGACGGCGGCCGCGGCGGCGACATTG
>CAKSXP010000357.1 GCA_934515035.1 uncultured Oscillospiraceae bacterium | reverse complement strand
GTGGCCGCCGAGGGCGTGGTGTATACTGACATGGAAAGCGCCCTGAAGGGCGAATACGCCGACATGGTGCGCAAGTATTTTATGAAGCTCGTAACGCCGCGCGACCACAAATTTGCGGCGCTGCACGGCGCGGTGTGGTCCGGCGGCTCGTTTGTGTATGTGCCCAAGGGCGTCCACCTGTCCATCCCCCTGCAATCCTATTTCCGGCTGAACGCCAAGGGTGCCGGGCAGTTCGAGCATACGCTCATCATCGTGGACGAGGGCGCGAGCCTGCACTTTATCGAGGGCTGCTCCGCCCCGAAGTACAACGTGGCGAACCTCCACGCAGGCTGCGTGGAGCTGTACGTCAAAAAGGGCGCAAAGCTGCGCTACTCGACCATCGAAAACTGGTCGAAGAACATGTATAACCTGAACACCAAGCGCGCCCTGGTGGAGGAAGGCGGCACGATCGAGTGGGTCTCCGGCTCTTTCGGCTCCCACGTGGGCTGCCTGTACCCCATGAGCATTCTGAAGGGCGACAACTCCCGCATGGAGTTCACGGGCGTCACCTTCGCCGGCACCGGGCAGAATCTTGATACCGGCGCAAAGGTAGTGCACATCGGCAAAAACACCAGCAGCTACATGAACACCCGGTCCATCAGCAAAAGCGGCGGCATCAGCACCTTCCGCAGCAGCGTCGTGGTGGAAAAGAGCGCCAGAGGTGCCAAGTCCGCCGTTTCGTGCCAGTCGTTAATGCTGGACTCCGAGTCCCGCTCCGACACCATCCCCGCCATGGACATCCGCACGAAGGATGCCGCCATCGGCCACGAGGCCAAGATCGGCGCCATCAGCAACGAGGCGGTATTTTACCTCATGAGCCGCGGTCTGAGCGAGGAGGATGCCCGTGCGCTGATCGTCAGCGGCTTTGCCGACAACGTATCCAAGGAGCTGCCGGTGGAGTACGCCGTGGAAATGAACAACCTCATCCGGTTGGAAATGAAGGGCAGCATTGGCTGAAAGGAGTTTGGATATGAGCGAAACAATTTTGATCAACAGGCTCCCGACCCTCACCTGGAACCGGCTGGGCGTTAACGAAACGGCCCTGAACTGGGGTCCGGCCGATGATCTGGGCACGGAAGCCATCACCGCCGCCGGTCAGACAGAGCGTCTTGAGATCGACGGCAACGGCGATTACAGCGGGAAAACTGTGGACATTTGCGTGCCGGAGGGACAGACCGTCACCGTGTTTGAGACGCTGACGGCGGAAAAGAATCTTCTGGTGCGGACAGTGCTCCGCGTCGAAAAAGGCGCGAGAGTGCGGCTGGTGCAGATTCAGAACGCGGCGGCGAATTCCGTGCTCCGTCTGGAGACACGCGGAACCTGCGCCGAGGATGCGAAGGTGGAATTGGTCCAGATCATGCTTGGCCGCGGCAATGTATACAGCGACGGCCGCTTCGAACTGCGCGGCGACGGCGCTGGCTTGACAGCCGGCATCGGCTATTTGGGTCAGAAGCAGCAGACCGTGGACATAAATCTAGCGGTGAACCACTGGGGCCGGAAGACCACCAGCGAAATCAGCGCCGCCGGCGCGCTGAAGGACGACGCGCAGAAGATCTTCCGCGGGACCATTGACTTCAAAAAAGGCTCCGCGGACTCTGTCGGCAGCGAGCAGGAGACGGTTCTGATGCTGGGCGACGGCGCCGTCAACAAGAC
>CAKSXP010000356.1 GCA_934515035.1 uncultured Oscillospiraceae bacterium | reverse complement strand
GCCCAGAAGAGCATCGGCCTTGCCCATCTTGACGAGCATGGTGCCGAAATAGTTGCCCTTGAGCAGGTTCTTGCGGCAGTCCTCTGCGCTCATCTTTCCCTTGCGCAGTTCGACCATCTTTTCGACCATTTCGTCCATGCCTTCATAGGTGGTGGGGTCGATGATCTCGGCGCCGGAGATGTCAAATCCGCCTGCCTCGGCGGCAGCCTTGACCTCATCGACACCGCCGACGAGGATAACGCCCATGATATTCTGGGCAAGAAGTCTGGAAGCGGCCTCGAGAATACGCGCATCGAGACCCTCGGTAAAGACGATCGTGCGCGGAGTCACTTTGAGCTTTTCTATAAGTTTGTCAAACATGATTTCAGCCTCCGTGTTTGTTGTTCGAACTAACTTTAGCACAATCAGAAAAAAAGTCAAGATATTAGTATTTACAAAGGCCGGACGCGCCGCTATAATACGATATGTAATCAAAAAAATACCTCGGGGGTGTAGAAGATAGAGACCCAGTTCTCAAGGACGATGTCCTCTCTGCGCAAGGAACGCGGACTGAGCCAGAGAAAGGCAGCGGCCGATTTGAAAATAAGTCAGGCGCTTCTGTCCCACTACGAAAACGGAGCCCGCGAGCCGGGGCTTGCGTTCGTATGCCGCGCCTGTGACTATTATGGGGTCCCCGCAGACTACCTGCTTGGCAGGACGGACAATGCGGGGCCTGTTCATGACGGGGGGAGCAAGGCTCTGGCAGAGCTTGCCGAAAGACTGCGCCGTCTCGCCGATGAAGCCGAGCTGATGCTCGAAAACACGAAGAAAGGGCAAACCGAAAACATATGACGCCACAGGAGAACATTCGTAATTTTTCCATAATCGCCCACATTGACCACGGCAAGTCAACGCTGTCCGACCGCCTTATCGAGGCCTGCGGAGCCGTTGCCGAGCGCGATATGGAAAACCAGATACTCGATAATATGGATCTTGAGCGGGAGCGCGGCATTACGATCAAGGCGCGCGCCGTCCGCCTGAATTACCAGTCCGGAGACGGGCAGACCTATGCCCTCAACCTGATAGACACGCCGGGACACGTTGACTTCAACTATGAGGTCAGCCGTTCACTGGCGGCCTGCGAGGGCGCGGTGCTCGTCGTTGACGCGGCACAGGGCGTCGAGGCGCAGACTCTCGCGAATACATACCTTGCGCTCGAGCACGATCTCGAGATATTGCCGGTCATAAACAAGATCGACCTTCCCGCGGCGGATCCCAAGCGCGTCAAGGGCGAGATCGAGGATATAATCGGCATCCCGGCCGAGGATGCGCCGGAGATATCGGCAAAGCAGGGAGTCAATATAGACGCCGTGCTCGAGGACGTCGTAAAGAACGTTCCCGCGCCGAAGGGCGACCCCGAAGCTCCGCTGAAGGCGCTGATCTTCGACAGCCAGTACGACCCCTATGTCGGGGTCATCGTCTATTTCCGCATCATGGACGGCGTGCTGCGCCGCGGTATGCGCGTCAGACTCATGGCGTCCGGCGCGGAGTATGAGGTGCTCGACTGCGGATATCTGCTTCCTCTCGGCATGGAGAGCGCGCAGGAGGTCAGGACGGGAGAGGTCGGCTGGTTCACCGCTTCCATAAAGAACTTCAAGGACACACAGGTCGGCGACACGATAACCGAAGCCGCGCGGCCCGCGGCGGAGGCGCTGCCCGGTTACCGGCCCGCGCAGGCGA
>CAKSXP010000355.1 GCA_934515035.1 uncultured Oscillospiraceae bacterium | reverse complement strand
ACTACGCGCTGATAATCGACTGGACGACCGTGGGCAAGGGAAGCGCCGAGCGTACAGACGCTGCGGTCAATGCGATAAAGGCCCTGCTTAATGACTGATATGGAGAGAATAGTATCAAGAAAAAACGGCCTGCTGGCACATTTGAGAAAGCTGGCGGTCGACAGCGCTTACCGAAGAGAATGCGGTGAGTTTGTATGCGACGGCGAGAAATTCCTGAACGAGGCAATACAGGCCGGCGCGGAGATAACGGCCGTCGTCTGGAGCGAGGACTGCGGCAGCGCCCGCGCGATACCGGGAGCAAGGTGCTGTTCCGCGGGCAGAGAACTGATCGAATATGCATCTCCGCTGAGGAACAGTCCCGGCCCCGTGTTTTCCGTCCGGATGGCTCGGCATGAAAAGCAGGAAGGCGGCTCCGCCATCGTCCTTGAAACGGTGCAGGACCCCGGAAACGTCGGAACGGTCATCAGGACCGCCTGCGCGCTTGGGATAGGGCGGGTGCTCCTGTGCGGCGGGTGCGCGGATCTGTATAACCCAAAGACCGTCCGTGCGACCATGGGCGCAATATTCCGTCAGGATGTGCGTGAGGCCGACATTGACGAACTGAGACAGCTGGACATTCCGCTCTATGGCGCCGCACTCTCCGATAAAGCCGCCGATATACGCAGAATGGAGCTTGGAGGCAGTCCGTGTGCCGTTGCGATCGGAAGCGAAGGCAGAGGACTGTCAGACCAGCTGCTTTCGATTTGCGGAGGAGAGCTTATAATACCGATGGTCCCGGGCAACGAATCGCTCAATGCCGCGGTCGCGGCATCACTTGTTATGTGGGAGATGAGCCGGGGCAGACTTTGAGGCGAGGGGATCCATGACTGCGATAAAGTATTGGATATGGCTTTCCGGCCTTGCCGGGATCAGGCCAAAAACAAAACATCTGCTGCTGGAGCATTTTCAGGATCCCAGAGCGATATATTTTGCCAATGAAACGGAATATGATGACGTTGAAGGTCTCAGGGCAGCCGAAAAGCTCGCTCTTCGCAGCAAGAGCCTGGACAGAGCCAACGAGATCCTTGGCCGCTGCGAGGAGATAAACGCCCAGATAGTAACGATAGGGGACGCCGTTTATCCCGAGCGGCTGAGGCATATTTATGATCCGCCGCTGGTCCTCTATGTCCGCGGAAAGCTCCCATGGCTCGACGAGGAGGTCCCGATAGCGATCGTAGGCACAAGAAAGGCCACGAGCTACGGCATAACGATGGGCTACCGCTTCGGCGGGGCGCTCGTAAAGGGCGGTGCGGTCGTCGTTTCCGGATTGGCGTCGGGCGTGGACACAGCCGGAGCGAAAGGCGCACTGACCGCGGGCGGCAGATGCATCGGCGTATTGGGAACGGCGATAGACGTCGTCTATCCGCGCGAGAATGAAGCGCTTTTCAGGGACGTAATGTATCATGGCGCGCTTGTGAGCGAGTTTCCGCCCGGATATCCGACGCAGGGGTCAAATTTCCCGCAGAGAAACAGAATAATTTCGGGACTGTCTGCCGGCGTCCTTGTTATCGAGGCGCCGAAAAAGAGCGGCGCTCTGATAACGGCAGCAAGAGCGGCGGAGCAGGGCAGAGATGTTTTTGTTGTTCCCGGAAATGTTGATTCCCCGAACTGTGTCGGCTCGAACGAGCTCATAAAGGACGGGGCCAAAGCCGTCTTGTCCGGAAACGACATTCTCGTTGAGT
>CAKSXP010000354.1 GCA_934515035.1 uncultured Oscillospiraceae bacterium | reverse complement strand
GGAGCGTTCCATCTTTCCTCCGCCGTCCTTGACTCCGCGCCAGAAGTTTCCTCCGCCGACGACGATGCCGACCTCGACCCCGAGCTCAACGCAGGTCCGGACGGCGCCGCAGACGTTTTCCACCGTTGTAAAATCTATACCCCGGCCCGACTCTCCGCCGAGAGCCTCGCCGCTTATCTTCAGAAGCACACGCTTATATGCGGGTTTTGAATCTGTCATTTCTGCCAACTCCTTAATTACTACGCTCTGATTCTAATATATCCGGTCGGATATTGAAAGGACTATTTTGTAAACAATCATATTAGAAGCGAAATAATTGTACCATAGCGGAGAGTTTGCTTCAAGCCCTGATTTGACTGACTTCGCATTTGACTTTCTGTATGCTGGTGTGCATGGAAACTATCTACATAGACAGCCTGTTCATTCTGAACCTTGCAATAGATTATCTGCTCCTGCTGGTGACGGGGCGCATATGCTCCGCGCATCTGCGGCGCGGCTTTATCGCGCTCGGCGCCGCGGTCGGCGCTGTATATTCCGTTCTGGTCGTTCTGCCCTTTGGGGCGTTTCTGGCCTCCTGGCCCTGCAAGCTCGCCTTTGCCGCAATGATGCTTCTGACGGCTTACTGGGGCGAAAAGCATATCTTCCGCTGTTCGGCCGTGTTTCTCGCCGTGTCAGCGGCGTTCGGCGGAGCGGTCTATGCCGTGTCCATTATCGGCGGCACAGGCACGGGGCGCGGGCTTTATGTCCGCGTTCCGTTCAGGATACTTCTGCTGTCCTTCGCCGTCTGCTACGCCGTGCTGAGCATCGTGTTCCGCCGCTCCGCGGACAAAACGGAGCGCACGGTCCTCCCCGCCGTGGCGGAGCTGGACGGAAGAAAAACAGATCTCCTGATCCTGCGCGACACGGGAAACGGGCTTTACGACCCCGTCTCCGGTCTGCCGGTATGCATCGCGGAGGCGCGCACTGCGGCGGCTCTTTTCCCGGCCGAATGTCAGGAATGCTTCGCTCTTTCCGACCCTCTTGAAATGTTTCTGGCCCTGTCGGAAACCGGCGTCTGCCGGGGCCGGTTCCGTCTCATACCCTATTCGTCCATCGGAGATCCGGCCGGACTTCTGCCCGCGTTCCGGCCCGACAGTCTGACCGTCGGCGGAAAGACAACGCCCTCTCTCATCGCCGTTACCGCCTCTTCCCTCTGCGCCGACGGGGAATACAACGCCGTATTCTGAAACGGCAGCGCACATCCCGTCACCGGGATCATGCGGTATCGCCCTGATTACTGTTACAGCGAAAGGAGCAAACAATGAAGCGACCGTTCCTGCACTTTAGAGTTCGACTGCACCTGTTCTTCCAGCGGCTTCTGTCGGCCTTCGGGATGTCTCCGCCGCCCATCCATTATGTCGGCGGCAGCGACATTCTTCCGCCACCGTTGGAAAAGGAACGCGAGGAAGCCGCGCTTCTCGCGCTTTCAAACGGCGACCCGGACGCGAAACAGCTTCTCATAGAGCACAATCTGCGTCTGGTCGTATACATAGCCCGCCGGTTTGAAAACACCGGCGTCGGCCTTGAGGATCTCGTCAGCATAGGCACTATCGGCCTTATAAAGGCCATCGGCACCTTCAAGGGCGACAAGAACATCAAGCTTGCCACATATGCATCGCGCTGCATCGAAAACGAGATCCTCATGCATCTGCGCAAGATACGCTCCCAGCGCACGGAGATCAGC
>CAKSXP010000353.1 GCA_934515035.1 uncultured Oscillospiraceae bacterium | reverse complement strand
GCGGAGACGGACGCTGACCTTCAGCGGAGCGGCATAGGTGGCGTCGCGCGCCTTGCACTCTTCTTCATCATATTTGGGTTTCTCGTTCATTGAGTAGTCAACAAACGAAAGCTCCAAATTGCCCGAATAGTCTGTTACGGAAGCAACGTCCTTGAATACGTCGCGGAGTCCTTCCTCCAGAAACCATTTATAGGAGTTTTTCTGGATCTCCAGAAGATTCGGCATCTCCTGTATTTCCATTCCGTGTGCGAAGCTTTTTCTGATTGTCTTGCCGTATCTGACATCTGATATCATTGGCCTTCACTCCTTCTTTCGATTTTCGTGATACACCCGGCGAGGTTGTTTATTTTGTGAAATGTGTGTTGATTTTTTGCTTGGCATTTGGTAAACTGTAATCAGATGAGGATCGGGTTCATGTACCCTCCGTCCTGACTATATAGCACGCTATTTTAGCATTTTTATGTCTTGCTTGTCAAGTATTACAAACGATTTTTTGTGGTTTTCGGGGAAAGTTTTTTCTTTCCCCGTTTTTATTTGAGGTGATATAAGCTTTATGGACATTTATTCCACGGTGATCCTTTTCATTCTCTGCGCGTTTTCCGTCGTGCTTGTATATAACGAGGGTCTGGCATACAACAAAAACCGGCTTGCCGCCTGCATCCTTCTTTCGCTTGCCGCTTTCGCGCTCAGGTACCTGTGTATGGATCACGAAACTCTCGATTACCTCAACTTTCTCACCGTCTGGGTAGAGCATTTCAAGAACAACGGAGGATTCCGCGGGCTGGCCGTCAGCATTGGAAATTACAATGTCCCCTATCTCTACTTTCTCGCGCTCATCTCATACTTCAGGATCTATGATCTTTATCTGATAAAGCTTGTCTCCATCTTTTTCGACGTCATTCTCGCCTTCGCCGTCATGAAGCTCGTCGGCGTCGTGAGCAGCAGCCGCACAAAGCGTCTTTTCGCGTTCTACGCGGTGCTTCTGCTCCCCACAGTCATCCTCAACAGCTCATACTGGGCTCAGTGCGACAGCATATATGTAGCCTTTGCCGTTCTGAGCATCTGGTGCGCGCTCAGCGGCAGGCCAAAGCTCTCGCTTGTCATGATAGCGGTTTCTTTCTCCTTCAAGCTCCAGGCGGTTTTTGTAATGCCGATATTCCTTGCGTTCATATATACCGGGCGCATGAAGTGGCGGCATCTCCCCATATTCCCTCTGACATATATCGTCATGGTCCTCCCCGCTGTTCTGACGGGGCGTCCGTTCATGGATACGCTCACGCTTTATATCGACCAGGGCGGGACGGTAGGCAGCTACCTTAATTTCAACTCGCCGTCGATATTCGCAATACTGCAAAACGTCGATACCGCATTGTGGTCAAAGCTCGGCATAGTGCTCGCCTTCCTGTTCATGGCCGCCGTGCTTTATTGGCTTTTCCTGTGCAGAAAGAGTCTGAGTGAGCAGACGCTGCTTGCCGCGGCAGCCCTGCTGGCAGTGGGCATTCCCTTTCTGCTCCCGCACATGCATGACCGTTATTTCTACGCTGCCGATATCCTCACGCTGGCCTTTGCCGTTACGGCCCCGTCGTTTTTCCTTCTGCCGCTGTGTTCGCAGTTTGCGTCTCTTCTTGGATATCACGCATACCTGCAAGGCCGCTATCTTCTCCCGATGTCCGACGGCGCAGTAGCCCTGATCGCGGTCATCGTCCTGCTTCTTTTCTATATTGC
>CAKSXP010000352.1 GCA_934515035.1 uncultured Oscillospiraceae bacterium | reverse complement strand
TGCCGAAAGTCTGGAGCCGGATCACAATTACAGCATCACAGCGGACGAAAAAGACGGAAAAATAACCGTCCGCGAGGATACGGACGGAGACGGAGTATATGACACGGCGGTAAAGACTTCTCCGATGATCGAGTTCACCGATGTGCTGCCGTCGGCATATTACTATGACGCCGTTATGTGGGCCGTCGAGAACGGGATCACCTCGGGGACGAGCAGCACCACCTTCAGCCCCGACGCCTCCTGCACCCGTGCGCAGGCGGTGACCTTCCTGTGGCGCGCCGCAGGGTCGCCCAAGCCGGCTTCCGCAGCCAACAGGTTCACCGATATAAGATCCGGCGAATACTATTATGATGCAGTGCTGTGGGCCGTGGAACAGGGGATCACCAGCGGGACCTCGGAGAGCACCTTCAGCCCGAATGCGGTATGCAGCCGCGGTCAGATCGTGACCTTCCTTTACCGGGCGGCGGGGTCCCCGGCGGCAGAGGGCAAGTCGTTTTCGGATGTGCCCGATAACGCCTACTACGCCTCCGCCGTCAGATGGGCGGTGGCGCAGGGCATCACCAGCGGAACGAGCGCCGCGACCTTTGCCCCGAACGCGGACTGCACCCGCGGCCAGATAGTGACGTTCCTCTACAGGGCGAAGAAATGACCCGCGGAAAAACAGAATACTGATACGGACAGCCCCGGTATATAAACGCCGGGGCTGTAACTGTTTTTTGCGGACCCTATGCGGTTTCAAAGCTATTGTTTACAAATTAGCAACAAAAAATTACACAAAATTTGCCGATTTCCTTGCCTTACGTCGAAAATTGTGGTATTTTAGTATCAAAAAGAACAATTGATGACGGTATTTTCTGAGCAAGGAGAAAAAATGATTACAAAAGGTAAGAAAATATTTGCCGCATTGGTTTTTTGTGCCATGATCCCGGTGCTTTTGTCTGCTGCGGCCTTTGCGGCGTCCGACGGCTGGACGGAACCCGGCAACAGCTCCCTCAACATAATAAACGGAGGTGTGATGCTGACGCAGGACGGCGTTTTCTATTATTCGGAAAACGGCATCTGGCGCGAGACTGCCTCCGGCACTGTGAAGCTCTCCGACGACGAGGGTAAAAACCTCAATCTCGCCGGGGAAAAGCTGTGGTATACGCTTGAGGACGGCACTGTTTGCAATATGCCCGAGAGCGGAGGGGAAAGCAGGACAGTTTTTTCCTTCGGGGAACATATAAAGCAGCTCTATGTTATCGGCGATACGCTGCGGTTCATATCCGGCGGCGAATGCTATTATTACGATCTGGACACGGGCGAATGTGAGCGCAGATATTCGGTGTCGGACGCTGTGGCTCTCATCCCTACGCAGTACGGCGACGTGTTTCTCTGCGGCGAAGTGTTTGACTACGACCTCTATGCGGGGGACCGCCTTCTTCTGGCGGGCGTTACCGGAGCATACTCCGACAGCGGATACCTTGCCGTCAACATGGACGGAGAGAATTATCAGATCGGGCTTGAGCACCTGTTTTCCGGATTCAGCGCGGGTACCGACATGGAGCCTTTCAACATTCACGGCGGCGAGAGCGTTGCCGTGCTGCTGAGCTGTGATGACGGCGGCTGCGCCGTCTGCGACGCCAATGCGGCGGAATACAGCGCGCTGCTGATGGATGAGGGCGACGGCGAAGAAATAACGGAGCCCGAGCCTGAGCCCGAAGAGCCGCTGATACCCGTCGTTTCGGACGGTCAGCGCAATAT
>CAKSXP010000351.1 GCA_934515035.1 uncultured Oscillospiraceae bacterium | reverse complement strand
GAGCGCTATACCGGTTCCTGCCGCCGCAGCTTCTATGTCGGCAAGTCGGTTACGCCCAGCGACGTTTCGGCAAGGTTTGAGGATGGCATTCTGAAGCTCTCGATGCCGAAGCATGTTGAGCAGGCGCTGCCCGAAAGCACCTCTGTTGCCATCGAATAACAGCTTCTCTCCGCGTTCTGCGGACAGGTGATCTCAGGTAAAACAGGACGCCGCACATTTGTTACCGCCGTATGACGGGTACAGATGTGCGGCGTTTCCATTTTTAAAAGAGGTCCGGCGGCCGGTGCCGCGGCCCGCCTCATGCCTTAAACCAGCTGACAGCATACATAACGCAATATATGACGGGCTGATGCAGCAGATATATCCAAAGGCTGTGTCTCCCGGGCCAGGTCAGCGCCGGCGGTATCCTCCTCCGGCCGCTTTTGTTTTTCAGGTATCCTCCAAGCCACGTTCCGAACAGGAAAAGAAATATCCATGGCAGAAGAGGATAATAGTCGGCGGAATAAAACGTGTCCGTTATGAAGCCGAGCGGGAATAACCACGTTATGTCAACCGTAATGCTCTTGGTCAGCATCAGTGTGAGCGGAAACAGCGCGGCGCACGCGGCGGGCAGAATATACCGCGGCAGTGCTTCCAGGCGTCTGCCAAGAAGTCCGTAAATCAGCATGCACGTCCCGAGGAGCTGAAGTATCCCGAACATCACGGGTTCGCCCACCCAGAGTGATACGGCCATCACCGCAACACCGGCCGCGAGAACAACAAGTCCGCGCCGGATATTGCTCCGCGAAAAGCGGCAGCATATTCCAGCAAGAAGGATGAAACTGCCTCCGCAAAGCCCCGCCGCCGCACGGTATGCGTCGCCTGCGACAAAGCTCCCCAGCCCCGCCGGCCAGAACAGCGCCGCATCGTAAAGCGTGTGCCAGACCACCATGAAGGCAATAAGAAGGGAGCGGCACAGATCCAGCAGTTCGATGCGTCTCATGTGCAGCTCCCCTTTCATTTTTTGTTTACGGCAATATCAGACGTTGAAGCGGAACAGCGTCACGTCGCCGTCCTGCATGACATATTCCTTGCCCTCGGAGCGGACGAGACCCTTCTCCTTTGCCGCTGCCATGGACCCGCATGCTTTCAGATCATCAAAGGCGACGATCTCCGCGCGGATGAACCCGCGCTCAAAGTCGGAGTGTATTTTTCCCGCGGCCTGCGGCGCTTTTGTTCCCTTCTTGATGGTCCACGCGCGGCACTCGTCGCTTCCTCCGGTCAGGAAGGATATGAGGCCAAGCAGGCTGTAAGAGCATTTGATGAGCCTGTCGAGTCCGGACTCGGTCATGCCAAGTTCCTCAAGGAAGATGGCCTTTTCATCCGCCGGAAGCTCGCCGATCTCCTGCTCAAGTTTAGCGCAGATGGGCAGTACCTGGGCATTTTCCTTCGCCGCGATCTCGCAGACGGCTTTATAATAATCGTTGTTCTCGTAATCAGATACTCCGTCCTCGTCCATATTCGCGGCAAAGATTATCGGCTTGAGCGTAAGCAGATCGCTGGTCGCCAGAATGGCGGCCTCGTCCTCGCTGCACTCGAAGGAGCGCGCGGACTTGCCGGCGTTGAGGTGAGCCAGTAGCCTTTCAAACAGAGCTGCCTCGTGCAGGTATTTCTTATCGCTCTTGGCGGCCTTATTCGCCTTTTCGATGCGCCGTTCGACCATTTCCATGTCGGCCATGATAAGCTCGATGTCGATTATTTCGATGTCGCGCGCGGGGTCAGTTCCGT
>CAKSXP010000350.1 GCA_934515035.1 uncultured Oscillospiraceae bacterium | reverse complement strand
CCTTATGCTTGTGTGTTATAATAAAGAAAAAAAGTGACGGAGGGGGCTTTTATGCATATTTTGGTTGTTGAGGAAGAGCGTGCTTTGTGTGAAACCATTGTTCGAAGTTTGCGCCGTCTTGCTTACAGTGTGGATTGCTGTTATGATGGAAACGAAGCGCTTGCGCTGCTTGGCGCAGAGCGGTACGATTTGGTGCTGCTGGATTTGAACCTGCCGGGTGTGGACGGTATGACGGTGCTGAAAACACTGCGACAGACCGATCGGGAAGCTCGCGTGCTGATTTTATCCGCACGCAGCGAGGTGGCCGATAAGGTAGAGGGCCTGGACGCGGGTGCAAGCGATTATCTGGCAAAGCCTTTTCATTTGGATGAGCTGGAGGCGCGTATCCGCAGCTTGACACGGCGCCAATTTACGCAAAACGATGTGGTTTTATCCTGCGGGCAGCTTTCCTTTGACACCAGAACCCGTATCGCCGCAGCGGCCGGACAGCCGCTGACGCTTACACGAAAAGAAACCGGAATTTACGAATATTTATTGCTGCATCGAGGGCGTCCGGTCAGTCAGGAGGAGCTGCTCGATCATGTTTGGGACAATAGGGTGGATAATTTCAGCAATTCGATTCGGGTACATATTTCCGCTTTGCGCAAAAAACTGCGAGCTGCTCTCGGATACGACCCTATTCGCAACCGCATCGGGGAGGGATATGTTCTGGAGGAGGAATAAAAATGAAAAGACTTTCTCTTCAATGGCGCATCACACTGATGACCGCACTGCTCATCGGCGTGACCTGCGTGGCCATGAATCTTCTGCTCGGTTATTCCGGCAGACATTATATGGACTCCATCGGCGCCTATGTTTCCGACTACAGCGATACGGATAAGGGGGAGCCGGACTTTTTCGATCCCGAGCGGGAAGGACAGGATCGGGAGCTGACGATTGTGATTCATGGAGCACAGGAGTCCTTTATAGCCACCAACTGGTGCATTACGGCAGCGGTAACGCTGCTCAGCGGAGTTTTGGCTTATTTCGTCAGCGGACGAGCATTGAACCCGCTGCGCACTTTTGCGGCGCAGGCGGAAAAGGTGCAGCCGCACAATCTGGCAGACATGAAGATTACCGAGGCGGTGCTGCCGGAGTTTCGACAGCTCAGCAAATCGTTTAACCGGATGCTGGACCGTCTCAATGAGGGCTTTACTGCACAGCGGCAGTTTACGGGGAATGCCGCTCACGAGCTGCGCACGCCGCTTTCGCTGATGCAGGCACAGCTTGAGCTGTTTTCCGCAGAGCACCCCGACGTGCGGCCGGAAACGGCGGATTTTCTTCGCCTGCTGCGAGAGCAGACGGAACGGATGACCCGAATGACCAAAACCCTGCTTGAGATGAGCGAGCTTCGCACGGTAGCCTGTACCGACCGGATTGAGATCGCTCCGATGATAGAGGAGATCTTTGCCGATCTCGCTCCCTTGGCGGAAAAGAAAGGCATTCACCTTGAATATAGCGGAGACGGCGTCCTGACAGGAAGCGACACTTTGGTCTATCGCCTGCTCTTCAATCTGACCGAAAACGCCATACGGTATAACCGGACAAACGGGGCGGTGCGCATTGCCGTATCCAGAGAAGAAAAGCAGCTTGTTGTTCGGGTTTCGGATACCGGATACGGTATACCGGAGCAGTATCGGGAGAGCGTGTTTCAACCCTTCTTTCGCGCCGACAAATCCCGCAGTCGGGAATACGGCGGTGTGGGGCTGGGGCTTTCGCTGGTGTGGGAGATTGTCATGCTG
>CAKSXP010000349.1 GCA_934515035.1 uncultured Oscillospiraceae bacterium | reverse complement strand
AGGCGGACAAAATGAAAAAAGGCATTACGGTTTTACTCTCCATACTCGGCTCTCTCGCCGTGCTGTGCGGCATTTTCTGGTCGGTCCTCGCCATCTGCACCCACTGCGAGCTGGATCATCTTTTTGAGGATAAGCAGAGTACATAACAGCGCTGCAAAATAATCCCGCGCAGGGGCTTGAAGCAGGCGCAGCAATTTGATATAATTTCAGGCGGACAGGAAAACCCAGGCTTTGCGGTTTTTTTCTGTCCGCTTACATTTATCTGAAACCGGAGATGGATCCATTGCATCATATACATCACACGCATCATATGCATCACGGCGCCGCAAAACAGCGCTCAATGCTGGAGGGCTCCATATGGAAGGGCATCGTTTCCTTTGCCGTTCCGATATTTTTCGGGAACCTTTTTCAGCAGCTTTACAACACGGCCGATACGCTTATCGTCGGCAACTTCATCGGCAAAGAGGCGCTGGCCGCGGTCAGCTCGTCCGGAAACCTTATTTTCATGATAATAGGGCTTCTCAACGGCATGGCAATGGGAGCCGGGGTCATAATCGCAAAATACTTCGGCGCAAAGGACAACGCCAATCTCTCCACCGCCGTGCATACCGACCTTGCTTTCAGCGTTATCGCCGGCCTTGTTCTGACAGTTGTCGGCGTTGTTTTTACGCCGCATATCCTGCGCTGGATGGGAACGCCCGAAAATGTTCTGCCAAATTCCATCGCATATTTCCGCACTTACTTTTTCGGAGTTACCGCCGTATTTATCTATAATGTTGCCACCGGCATACTCCAGGCCGTGGGCGACAGCCGTCACCCGCTGTATTACCTTATCATCTCTTCGCTCATCAACGTCGTTCTCGATCTCCTGTTCGTCGGCGTCATGGGCTTCGGCGTTGCCTCCGCGGCTGCCGCCACCGTGATCTCGCAGGCAGTGTCCGCCGTGCTCTGTCTGCGCCGTCTGATACGCTCGGACGACGTATATAAAGTATCTCCGCGGAAAATACGCATAAACGGTTTTATGCTGCGCCAGATCGTGCGCTTCGGGCTGCCCTCCGGCGTGCAGAATTCTCTCATCGGCTTTGCAAACGTCATGGTACAGACCAACATAAACTCCTTCGGCGCAGACGCCATGGCCGGCTGCGGCTCTTACTCCAAAATCGAGGGCTTTGCGTTCCTTCCCATAACCTGCTTTGCAATGGCTCTTGCGACCTTTGTCAGCCAGAATCTCGGCGCAAAGCAATATGACCGCGTCAAACGCGGCTCCCGGTTCGGCATTGCCACCTCCGTCATTCTCGCGGAGCTTGTCGGCGTTCTGATCTGGCTGTGCGCGCCGTTTCTCATCGCCCTGTTCAACTCCGACCCCGACGTCTGCGCCTTCGGAATACGTCAGGCAAGGACCGAAGCGCTGTTTTACTGTCTGCTGGCAATGAGCCACTGCTTCGCCGGCATCTTCCGCGGCGCGGGGCGGGCGTTTGTGCCAATGCTCATCATGATGATATGCTGGTGTCTGATCCGCGTGACGTATATATCCATTGCCGTTCCGTATTTCAGAGACATCGTCATCGTTTTCTCCGGATATCCCATCACATGGTTCCTGAGCTCGGTCATATTCATCATCTATTATTTCCGGGCCGACTGGATACACACATTCGACCGTCTGGACGAAAAAGCGCACCGCTGAAAAAAAGGTAAGCGGGGTGCTTCGGATCATACATACATAAATTACAAGCGGATCGGTTCCGTCAGCCGGCATTCGCCGCCGGAGCTGGGCCGCCGCATTGGGGGAGGTAAA
>CAKSXP010000348.1 GCA_934515035.1 uncultured Oscillospiraceae bacterium | reverse complement strand
TCTCCGAAATCCTGAAGCCCCGGAAACCCCTGCTGCCGCAGAGCTTCATAGCAGAGTATCGCGACGCTGTTGGAAAGGTTCAGACATCTTGCTTCCGCTCTGATCGGTATGCGTATGCAGCGGTCACGGAAGCGCTCGCGGAGCTCGCGGGGGAGACCGGCGGTCTCCTTCCCGAAAATGAGGGATATATCGCCGGCGAGATCGGCCTGGGCGTAGCTGCGCGGAGCCTTTGTCGTTGCGAGCCAGACGTTTTCACAGCCGCGGAGCGAAAAGTATTCCTCGATGTTTTTGAAAACGTGGAGATCGACCAAATGCCAGTAGTCAAGACCGGCGCGTTTGACGGCCTTGTCGGAAATGTCGAAGCCCAGAGGTTCGATCAGATTGAGCCTCGCGCCGGTGTTTGCACAGGTACGCGCGATGTTTCCCGTATTTGCAGGTATCTCCGGCTCAAACAAAACGATGTCGATCAAATGAATAACCCGCCCTTCTGCCGTCTCATCTGTCAGAATGTAATTGTAGAACAAAAAGTGTAACAATTCAACACTAAAAACAGGGGGATTTCTGCGCTTTTGTAATATTTTTTTACTATTTAGTGCAAAAATGATTATATACGTTGTGAACGGGCGAATGTTTATATGCACAATATCGGAGTTAATAAATTAACTATTCCGATATTGTATTGCAACGGTTCGCGGGCTGCTATATAATCTCAGGTGGAGGTACGGAAAATGGATATATTGTATATTGTTGTTCCATGCTACAACGAAGAGGAAGTTCTGCCGGAGACCTCAAAGCGCCTGCGCGCCAAGATGAGAGAGCTCATTTCGGCGGGAACGATCTCGCCGGAAAGCCGCGTCATGCTGGTGAATGACGGATCAAAGGACAGAACATGGGAACTCATCACGGCGCTGCACGAGGCAGATCCGATGTTTGACGGTGTTTGCCTGAGCCGCAACAGAGGTCATCAGAACGCGCTTATGGCGGGACTCATGACAGCCAGAGAATATGCCGATATGGTCATTTCGATGGACGCCGATCTTCAGGACGATATCGGCGCCGTTGACGAAATGGTACAGCGGTATCTTGAGGGCTGCGATGTTGTATACGGCGTGCGGTCAAGCCGCGGAAATGATTCCGCGTTCAAGAAGGGGACCGCTCAGAGCTTTTATAAGCTCATAAACAGGATGGGCGGCGAGCTTGTATATGACCATGCCGATTACCGCCTGCTTTCAAAGCGGGCGCTGGACGCTTTGTCTGAATACGGCGAGGTGAACATGTTCCTGCGCGGCATCGTTCCGATGCTGGGGTATAAGACCGCGATAGTTGAATATGTCCGCGGCGACAGGTTCGCGGGCGAGAGCAAGTATCCGCTGTCAAAGATGCTGAACTTTGCGATCGACGGCGTGACGTCGCTGACGTCAAAGCCGATACGCTTTGTGTTTCTGGCGGGCTGCATATTTCTGCTTGCGTCGCTGCCGCTGCTCATAGCGGGCATTGTCTGCGCGATAGCAAAGACCGCTTCCGCAGGATATCTGTTTATCAGCGTTCTGATACTGCTGTGCGGCGGAGCACAGCTCTGCGCGACGGGGGTCGTCGGCGAATATGTCGGCAAGACATATCTCGAGACCAAAAAGCGTCCGCGCTATCATATCAGCGACATACTTCACACTGACTGACGGGAGGAACAGATGGCAGAACAGAAAACGATGATAAATGACCTGACACAGGGTCATGTTGCAAAACAGCTTTTGAAATTTTCCGCGCCCTTCATGCTCTCGAACATGCTGCAAACGCTTTAC
>CAKSXP010000347.1 GCA_934515035.1 uncultured Oscillospiraceae bacterium | reverse complement strand
GACTTTCCGTTGCGCACGGCCGCGGGGTGAGACTTCTGGCGGCGTACCGTGCGGGGCTCGAAATATACGAATACACACCGCTCCAGGTCAAGCAGGCGGTCGTTGGATATGGCAGAGCGGAGAAAAAGCAGGTCATTGACATGGTAAAGCGGATACTGAAGATGAAAACCGCGCCCAAGCCGGATGATGCTGCGGACGCTGTTGCGCTTGCGCTGTGTCATGCGCGGAGTGCAACTTCGCTTTTGAACTTGAACAGGGGGACGGAAACATGTTCTACCACATAAACGGTGTTGTGACGGACGTTTTGCCGCAGCTTGCCGTTGTCGACTGCGGGGGAGTCGGGTTTGCGATCAACACGACCAACAATACGCTGTCGCGGCTCAAGGCGGGCGAAAAGGCGAAACTTTATACATATGCGTACATCAAAGAGGATAGCTTTGATCTTTATGGATTCTATACGCTCGAGGAAAAGCGGCTTTTTGAAATGCTTCTGAGCGTTTCGGGCGTTGGGCCGAAGGCAGCCTTATCGATCCTGTCAGTATCAACACCGGAATCGCTTGCCCTTTCCATAATCGGAGGCGACGACAAGGCGCTGACGATGGCACAGGGGATAGGCAAAAAGACCGCACAGAGGATAATACTGGAACTGAAGGACAAAATGGCCAAGGAGACAAAGGAGCTGTCCTTCACCGGCTCCGCTCCGGCGCAGATCCAGTCCGTTTCGGGCGGAAAATTGAACGATGCAGTCAGCGCTCTTATGGTGTTGGGCTACTCACAGGCTGAGATAAACGCCGCGCTCAGGGGGATCGATGCCGAATCGCTCAGCCTTGAAGAGATAATCAAACGGGCACTGAGAGAGATGATGAAATAATTCAAGGGAGGAAACAGCATGAGCATCAGTTTTTCCGGAATCACGGATGAAGACGAACTTCTGACATCAACTGCTGTTCTGCCGGAGGATGCAAACGAAGGCTCGCTTCGACCGAGGACCATTTCCGAATATATAGGACAGAAAAAAGCCAAGGAAAATCTGAAGGTGTTTATTGAGGCGGCGAAGATGCGTGGAGAACCGCTTGACCATGTTCTGCTGCATGGCCCCCCGGGACTCGGCAAAACAACGCTGGCCGCGGTAATTGCAAACGAAATGGGCGTGAACATGCGCATTACATCCGGTCCCAGCATAGAAAAGAGCGGAGACCTTGCGGCACTGCTCACGAACCTTCAGGAAAACGATATACTGTTTGTCGATGAGATACACAGGCTCAACAGGTCCGTTGAGGAGATACTGTACCCCGCAATGGAGGATTACGCGATAGATATAATTATCGGCAAGGGACCTTCGGCAAATTCGATAAGGCTTGATCTGCCAAAATTCACGCTGATTGGTGCAACGACCCGCTCCGGGCAGCTGTCCGCCCCGCTGCGTGACCGTTTCGGAGTTACGCTCAGGCTTGAGCTTTACACGCCCGAGGAACTTCAGACGATCGTCACAAGAAGCGCCGGCATACTCGGGATAAAAATCGAACCGGATGGCGCCGAGGAGATCGCAAGACGCTCCCGCGGAACTCCGCGTATCGCAAACAGAATGCTCCGCCGGGTCCGGGATTTTGCTCAGGTAACAGCCGGCGGCGTCATAACACGACAGGTAGCGGACGAAGCTCTTGAACGCCTTGAGGTCGATAAACAGGGGCTTGACGCGCTTGACAGACGAATGCTGGGCAGCATTATCGAATTCTACAACGGCGGCCCGGTCGGCCTTGAGACATTGGCGGCCACAATAAATTAAGAGTCGGTCACGCTT
>CAKSXP010000346.1 GCA_934515035.1 uncultured Oscillospiraceae bacterium | reverse complement strand
GTACGGAGGATACAAAATCGCTCTTTCTGGAAAGCTCCACCGCCTCCTCCAGGCTGGCGGGAAGCGTTTCAAGTCCGGCCGTTTCGGCGGCATCGGCCCTGAACAGGTTGAGGTTGGTCGCGGGCGGGAGCGGAAGCTGCCGCTTCACGCCGTCGAGCCCCGCATATATGAGCATCGCATAGGCGATGTAGGGATTCGCCGTCGGGTCCGGAGAACGCAGCTCGATGCGCTTGAATATTCCCTTCGCCGCCGGGATGCGTATCAGCTGGGAACGGTTTTCCGGCGACCAGGTTATATATTTCGGCGCCTTTTTCTCGCCGAGCCGCTTATAGGAATCCTCGCACGGGTTGAGGAAAGCGGATATCTCCCTGATATGCGCAAGGATGCCGGCCATGAAATATGAGGTCCTGTCAACTCCGTCGCCGCTGCGGACGGACATGTTTATATGCAGCCCGTTGCCGCTCTCTCCGGGCAGGGGCTTTGGGGAAAAGTCGGCGTAAAGTCCGTTCTGGACAGCCACGGCCTTGACGACCGTAACGAAGTTCATCGCATTGTCCGCGGCGGTCATCGCATCGCTGTACCGGAAGTCGATCTCGTTCTGCCCCGGTCCCTCCTCGTGGTGGGAGCTCTCCGGGGAGATGCCCATTTCCAGAAGCGTAAGGCATATCTCGCGGCGGACGTTCTCGCCTCTGTCCTCGGGCGCAACGTCCATATATCCCGCGTTGTCCAGCGGGATCTTTGTCGGGTTCCCTTTTTCGTCCGTCTCAAAGAGGTAAAACTCAAACTCGGAGCCGAAATAGACATCAAGATCCTGCGCCTTTGCGGCGGCCACTGCCTGCTTCAGTATCGCGCGGCTGTCCCTTTCAAAGGGCGTGCCGTCCGGATAGCGGATGTCGCAGAACATCCGGACGACCTTTCCGTGAAGCGAGCGCCACGGCATGGTGGTAAGCGTGGAGGGGATCGGGAAAAGGAAGAGGTCGGACCTGACCTCGTCGGTGAAGCCCGCGATGGCGGAAGCATCAAAGGATATACCGTCGGCAAAGGCGCGCCTGAGCTCGTCCGGCACGATCGCGATGTTTTTCTGTCTGCCGAAGGCATCGCAAAAAGCAAGCCTGATGAACTTGACGTCCTCCTGTTCGATAAATTCCATTATTTCCTCATAAGAATAGCTCATTTTCCGCGCCTCCATAATAAACAGGCTCAAAATTTGACATCGTACCATAAAGAAAAGGATGTTCCCGGAGCATGCGGACAGTCGTCCCATAGTCAGCGAACACCCTTGTTCATTTTGAAGTTTACTATCCGGTCAGGTATTTGTCAACAAAATAATCACACAAAATTTGTAGAAGATTCTTGACAAATCGGATACAAGGTGCTAGAATCCACACCAAGATGTGACAAGGAAGTCGCGGACGGATGTATTTCTGTCTGCGGCTTTTGTTTTTATGAATTACTGAAAAAGCGACAAGGACGTCGCTATGGATGATCCATAGGACTCCTTGCCGCTTTTTTTATTTTTATAAAGGAGAGATATGAAATGAGTAAGGTTCCCGAGATCTTTGGTTCAGAGGTTTTCAACGATACGGTCATGAGAGAGCGCCTGCCGAAGGACGCCTACAAGGCGCTTCAGCGCACCATCAAGGACGGCGGCAGCCTTGACAGCGAGGTTGCAAACGTCGTGGCAAACGCCATGAAGGACTGGGCCATCGAACACGGTGCGACCCATTTCACCCATTGGTTCCAGCCGATGACCGGCATCACCGCCGAAAAGCACGACAGCTTCATTTCCCCGACGGACGACGGCAAGGT
>CAKSXP010000345.1 GCA_934515035.1 uncultured Oscillospiraceae bacterium | reverse complement strand
GTATGAGAGCATCTACCCCCAAAAGATAAAGCTGCTGACGGACAGGGAACTTAAGAGCTCCGCGCCCGTCAGTAAGAAGGAAAAAAGCGATGAAAAACCCGCCGCCGTGAAGCGGGCAAAGCCCGAGACGGGAGAGCACTTCTTAAAGCTGCGCGTTCCGAATCCGCTCCGGCTGCTTAAAAAGAAGGAAACTCTTGAAAGCCAGCTGTCCGGACTCACGGAGGAACAGCTGAAGATCATAACCGCTGTCGGGAACGAGAGCGCCCATGTTGATGACATCGCGGAAAGAACGGAACTTCCGATGAACCGGGTCTTGTCGGAGCTGACGATGCTGCAAATAAAAGGATATGTAAATCAGGAAAAGGGAAAAAGGTTTTCCCTGAATGTTAAATCTAAGAAGTGAGGATAACCGGATGGCAAAAGCGAAAACCGATCTGGTGATAGTCGAGTCGCCGGCCAAGGCGAGGACTATCGAAAAGTATCTTGGAACCAACTACAAAGTTGTTGCTTCGATGGGGCACCTCAGAGATCTGCCGAAGAGCACGCTTGGTGTTGATATAGAAAACGATTTCGAACCGCAATATGTCCCGGTCAAGGGGCGTGAGGACGTTATAGAGGATCTTCAGAAGCGCGCAAAGAGCGCCAACATCGTCTACCTTGCGACCGACCCGGACCGCGAGGGCGAGGCTATTTCGTGGCACCTGAAAGAGCTGCTGTCTCTGAGCGACGAAAAGGCCAGGAGAGTCACATTCAACGAGATCACAAAGAAGGTCGTTACCGAGAGTATAAACAACCCGCGTGACATTGACATGGATCTTGTCGACGCTCAGCAGGCGCGGCGGATACTCGACCGCATCGTCGGCTATAAGCTCAGCCCGCTGCTGTGGCGAAAGATCCGCCGCGGTCTCTCCGCGGGCCGCGTCCAGTCCGTTGCCACGAGAATGGTCGTCGACCGCGAGGAAGAGATCAGGGCCTTCAAGCCGGAGGAATACTGGCACCTTGATCTCACGATGGAGAGAGAGAACAACGGGGGCAGCTTCGTTGCGAGATATTACGGTACTGCGGACAAGAAGCGCGAACTCACGAGCGAGGAAGAGGTCGAGCGGGTCATTTCGGACATTCAGAGCGGCCCGGTAACGATACAGTCCGTCAAGAGGGGCGAAAAACAGCGCTCCCCGTCGCCTCCGTTCATAACCTCTACCCTCCAGCAGGAGGCGTCGCGCAGACTCGGGATGACGCCGAGGCGCACGATGTCCATCGCGCAGCAGCTTTATGAAGGCGTTGACATCGAGGGCGAGGGAACCGTCGGACTCATAACATATATGAGAACCGACTCTCTGCGCATTTCCGATGAAGCGCTTGAAAGCGCAAGGCGATTCATTACGGGCCGTTACGGACAGGAATACTACTATGGCAAGCCCAGGACCTTCAAGACAAAGGCCGGAGCGCAGGACGCGCACGAGGCCATAAGGCCCAGCAATATCGAACTCACGCCGGAGCGCGTCAAAAAATCCCTGACGAACGAACAGTACAGGCTGTACAGGCTTATCTGGGGACGTTTTACGGCCAGCCAGATGGCTAACGCCGTATACGACAATGTCGTGATAGACGCCAACGGAAGCGGACATATTTTCCGCGCGAATCATTCGGCACTCAGATTTCCGGGATATACCGCAGTGTATGAGGACAGCCGCGACGAGGAGAGCGATGCTCCCAGACGCCCGCTTCCGCAGCTCACGGAGGGCGAGACGGTAACGGTGGCAAAGATAGACAAGGAACAGTTGTTCACCCAGCCTCCCGCCAGATATACGGAAGCAACGCTTATAC
>CAKSXP010000344.1 GCA_934515035.1 uncultured Oscillospiraceae bacterium | reverse complement strand
GTCGAGTAAACTCTCGGCGTCAACAGTCAGAAGCTTTATGAACTGCGTCTGCGTTTTCACTTTTTCGTGAACCTCGCCGACAGCGTCGCCCGCCCAGTTCGCTTTTACGACGGCTATCGCAGTAAATGCGGCGACAACCGCGCAGACAACAGCGGCAATCCACACCGGGCAGTTGGGAATCAGCATCAGTGCGCCGCCCAAAACGAGCATGGCTATAAGGCCGGTATAGCTGACGGTAATCAGCGGCACCTTGTAAAACAGCTTTTCAAGGTTCTCCGCCTTAAACGCCTTGTTTGCGCAAAGAAGATTGGCTGCAAACGAGGCTATTATAAACACCCACGCGATCCAGAATCGCACGTCATAACTGACAACATATCCCGGGATAACGGGACGCGCCAAAAATACAACAATATTAAATACCGCGAGCAAAACAGCCCAGATAATCGCATATGATTTGAAATTCTTTTTCATTTTTCAGTCCCCCGTTACAGAATGTTCTTGAGAAGCTCCGCTCTCATGGCGGCAAACTCCTCTTCGGTTATCAGCCCGGCCTCTTTCATCATACCGAGCTTTTCCACTTTCGCCTTGAACGCCGCCATATCATCGGTCGTCTGAGCGGGCTGAGCAGGCTGCGTCGGCTCCGTCGCAGCTTGCAGCGCGCCGCCTACCGCATTGCCCACAACGCCGCCTACCGCGCCGCCGACACCCGCCATCGTGCCGAGTCCGACACCCATATTGGTGAACTGACCGACCGCCTCGTTCTGCGCCACCTTTGCCGCCACATCGAAGCCGCGCTCCTGCGCATATGTATAGCCCTCCTGGGCTCGCTTTGTGGCCTGAGCCTGAGAATCGATGACCACCTTCTGCGCCTCTGTCTGCGCATAGATGAGATCCGTCTTCTGGCGGAGCGTCGCCTCGGCAATGTCGGCATACTGGCGGAAATGCAGCTCCTTGAACTTCTCATACTGTCTGTCGCCGTCCGGCTTGACAATATTCGTAACAAAGAAGCGCTCTAAAGCAATACCATAATCGGCAAAATCCGGAATAAGCAGCGCCCTCAGCTCGTCCGAGAAGGCCGAAAGCCCCTCGTCGATCTCAAAGATGTTGATGGCATTCGCTTTAATCACCTGGGCAATGTAGGTCTTGACCCTGGTCATTAAAAATGCGCGGAAAAAGCCGATAAGCTGCTGCTGACCGAGATAGTTTTCCGTTCCCACAAGCTTAACGAGAAGCTTGCGGCTGTCCTCAGCGCGAAGGCTCATTTCGCCCGACGCACCGATGGAAATCGGGAATCCGTAAGTGGGATCGACATACTGCACCTTCGAGTCCGTACCCCATTTGATAGCCATCTGCTCGGCTTTGTTGATAAAATAGACCTCGCAATGGAACGGGGTTTTGTCGCCGGTCGTTCTGTTGAGCACCTTTCCGATTTTCGGGATATTCTCGGTTTCCAGTGTATAACGACCGGGTCCGAACAGATCCAGCGCCTGACCGTTCATGAAGAAAATCGCTTCCTGCGACTCGTGAACGATGAGCTGTGTCAGGCTGTTAAAATCCTCGCAGGGATGCTTCCAGATGAAGGTGCTGTTGTCACCCTCGTACTTGATAATTTCGGCAATGTTACTCATAAAGTAATCATCTCTCCTTTTTGTGATTTTTCAATGTGTCTTTTTACAAATGTCATATACCTATATACTGTCCGTTTTTTGTCTCTTTGATTGCTCGACAGACCCGGCAATAAATCGCCTCTGCGAAGTACCGTTACGCCCTCCCTAATGTCATAATCATTATTATGTTGTAAGAAAATGCGGATACGCTTTGTCGGTT
>CAKSXP010000343.1 GCA_934515035.1 uncultured Oscillospiraceae bacterium | reverse complement strand
GCACAGGCTGAGCGCAAGGCACAGGGAGAGGAGTTTCTTCAGATGCTTGTTCATCATGGCTTCTACCTTTCTTCCACTTTAAGTATCCCACTCCACCACGAAGATGACGTTGGCAATGTTGGCGTTCTGGACCGTAGCGGACAGGGGCGTGACAATGGCGGCGTAGTTTACGCTGACCGCGCTGGCGATGGCATCGCCGGAGCCGGAGAGGTAGCAGCCAGGAATGGGTGCATCAATGAGCGTCTGTGCGGCAGCATCGGAGGCATCGGTCTTGACCTGCGCTCCGCCGCCGATGGAGAGGGCAAAGCCCAGCTTGTTGGAATTGACCTTTTCCTTGGCAAGGGTGCTCTTGTCACCGAAGGCGGTCAGCTTCCAGCCGTTTGCGGCGGTGATGGTGACGGATTTCACACGGACGGCACCATAGGAGTGATTGATGATCTGGCAGTTGTCCGCGGTGGTCACATCGCCGCTCTGACTCACGGCCATGGGCAGCGCAGTGGGCAGGGTCACGGACATGGCGGTCGCGGCGGGCTCGCCGTCAAGGGTGCCGT
The DNA here is from genome assembly GCA_934515035.1 of uncultured Oscillospiraceae bacterium. Classification (GTDB taxonomy): domain Bacteria; phylum Bacillota; class Clostridia; order Oscillospirales; family Oscillospiraceae; genus CAKSXP01. The sequence continues at coordinate 1,296 of CAKSXP010000343.1, read as the reverse complement.
CGGCGGTGGAGCTCAGATATACGGGCGTGCTGCCGGAGCCGCCGTCAGCGTCGATCTCCGCAGCAAAGGCAGTGGCGGACAGGGCAAAGACCATGCAGAGGGACAGCAGGGTTGCGAGAAACTTTTTCATAAGTAAATATCTCCTTTTCAAGTTTTCCGGGGTCAGCCCCGGACGGTGATGGTGATGATGGCCCCAGCGCAGCCGAGATAGCTGCCGGTGTCCGGGTCCACGTTATAAAAGAGGGCGGTGCATTCGTAAGTGCCGGCATCCAGATCGGCACTCAGTCTGGCGCGCTCGATCTTGCTTCCGACGGGAATGGCGCCGGATTTATAAATCTGATCTCCGGTGTCGTTGCGGGTGATCTCCACGACCTGCGGATAGCGGTTGACGCTCTCATTGACGATCATCAGATTGCCCTCGGCGGCGCCGTCTTCAAAGCTGGGGGAGGTGTTCATGCTGATATTGATCATGCCCTCCTCGACCTTTTGGTTCAGCCCGTCCACGATTTGGTCGAGGTCTGCCTCGTTCCAGCCGCCCTGGGTTGCGCTGGGGTCGTAGATGATGCCGGGATCATCCGTGCTCGCGGGGGCCTTTTCTCCGCAGCTGCGGAGCAGTAACAGGATAACTGCGAGGATGGCCAGCACGCCGAGCACGGCCACAATGGTGCGTTTGCAGTTTTTCTTAGTAGAAGCCCTTTCTTTCATAATAATCTCCTATCTGCCGTCGTCCGGCGTAATGATGTCAGTTCGGAATTGTGGATACAGCTAAGGCGGGACCACCAGCCTGCGGAGCAGAATCTTCAGCAGCATAGGCTCACATTCTCTGTTCCTGCGTGGGCATCTGCTCCGGGAAAGGCGGGTCTAAGCGCCGCAGCAGGCCAAAGTCCGTTCCGATGACATGGTCACGGTCCATGCAATCGGAGCCGTACTTCTCGAAATCCATATAATCGTCCAGTTCATAGATGGCTTCATCATTCAGGCCAAATATCTCTTGGAAACGCTGCTGACCGTATTCATAAGTCCCTTCAAAAATGCGCTGATAGTTGTCCAGATCTTGCAGGAGTTCACAGCACCTGTGCAGAGTATCCGGTCGCTCGGCGTCCAGCACCGCGGCGTAGGTCAGCATCATTCCGTCTTTCTGCCAGATAGCCTCCAGCATTTCCGCAAAATCGTTGTAGTCCTCTACAGCCGGACAATCTGTGTCACAGATCAATTCGCCGATGTATGGCACCTTGAATCGAATATCACAGAGCATGGCATCTGCGAAAACATCGATATCGAGGTAAGCCTTCACAG
>CAKSXP010000342.1 GCA_934515035.1 uncultured Oscillospiraceae bacterium | reverse complement strand
GGTTCTCGCCGGGAATGTGCAGGAACTGGGGCAGACCGGCGCCGGAGCCGACAAAGACAGCCTCATAGCCTTCCTCAAACAGCTCGTCAATGGACATTGCTCTGCCGATAACTGCATCGGTAACGACCTTTACGCCGAAATACTCGAGTTTCTTGACTTCCTTGGCAACAACATCCTTGGGAAGACGGAACTCAGGAATACCGTAAACCAGAACGCCGCCGGCCTTATGGAAGGCCTCGAAAATAGTGACGTCATAGCCCTTGCGAGCGAGGTCACCGGCGCAGGTCAGGCCGGCAGGGCCGGAACCGACGATCGCGACCTTGTGGCCGTTGGGTTCGGGCTTGACGGGGGCGCCGTCGCTGTGTCCCTCTGCGTTGTGGTAATCTGCAACAAAGCGCTCCAGACGGCCGATGGCAACGGATTCGCCCTTGATGCCGCGGACGCACTTGCCCTCGCACTGGCTCTCCTGCGGGCAGACACGGCCGCAGACAGCGGGCAGAGAGTTGGTGGAAGTAATGATCTGATATGCAGAGTCAAAATCGCCCTCGGCAACCTTGGCTACAAACTCGGGGATGCGGACATTAACGGGGCAGCCGCTACGGCACAGCGGGTTCTTGCAGTTAAGGCAGCGCTGAGCCTCGTCGATCGCCATTTCGGCGGTATATCCTTTTGCAACCTCTTCAAAATTCTTATTGCGAACCAGAGGCTCCTGCTCGGGCATCGGGTTCTTGGTAGCTCTCATATTAGCCATGACGTACTCCTCCTGTAATGCGGCAAATGTGTTCCTTCGCCGCGGTCTCTTCATCCTTATAGATGGCGTTGCGCTTGAGCAGTTCATCCCAGTCGACAAGATGTCCGTCGAACTCAGGACCGTCAACGCAGGCAAACTTGGTCTCGCCGCCGACAGTGACACGGCAGCCGCCGCACATACCGGTGCCATCGATCATGATGGGGTTGAGGGAAACGACGGTTTTGACGTTATAGGGCTTGGTTGCAACGCAGACGAATTTCATCATGACGGTCGGGCCGATAGCAACGACCTCGTCATATTCGCGTCCGGACTCGATCAGCTCCTTGAGCTTATCGGTGGTGAAGCCCTTCTCGCCATAGGAGCCGTCATCAGTCGTGATGTAAAGATTCGTGCAGCCAGCACGCATCTCATCCTCGAGGATAACAATGTCCTTGCTGCGGAAACCGGCTATCATATCGACCTCTATACCTGCATCATGCATACCCTTGGCAACAGGATAAGCAATCGCGCAGCCGACGCCGCCGCCAACAACGGCGACGCGCTTGAGGCCTTCCATCTCTGTCGGCTTGCCGAGCGGGCCGACAAAGTCCGCAAGATAATCACCCGGCTCCATGTTGTTGAGCATGTGGGTGGTCTGGCCTGCGGGCTGGAACATAATTGTGACAGTTCCCTTCTCGCGATCGTAGTCGGCGATGGTCAGAGGAACTCTCTCGCCAAACTCATCGATTCGGAAAATGATGAACTGTCCAGCCTTGCACTTTTTGGCAACGAGGGGAGCCTCGATTACCATTTCGGTGGTCGTGCCAGCTTCGTTGAGCACACGTTTACTTACGATTTTGAACATATCAATACCTCATTTTCAATATGTATTCTACGCTGGTTATTTATTATATCATAATATTTCGACATGTGTATCTTTTTTTGCATGGAAAAAATGTTAAAAAAATATTTCATGTTTTTACACAAAACTTCTTTCAATTTCTCATGTAATATGGTATAGTTTAGTCAACGTCGGATACCATCGGTTGGCAAAGGCAAACAAGCCTGACAGCCGGTAATTATTTGTGGAACGGAGGCTAACTATGGAAAACACTATCA
>CAKSXP010000341.1 GCA_934515035.1 uncultured Oscillospiraceae bacterium | reverse complement strand
TTTATACTTCGGTAAAATACAGCCCCACCAGCTCATGAGGCAGGAACTGAAGCGTCACCTTGCCGCCCGGCTGCTCCCCTGTCCTCTCGCAGAGGTAGAGCTTGCCGTCCTCCGGGTCGGTGTAATAGAGGCCATAGATGTACTCCATGCCCTTTGCGGCGGGGATAGGATCGTCCTGCGTGCCCGCGTGCGTCTCGTCAATGACGGTAAACAGTGCCGGGACTTTGTCCGGCTCCCAGCCGGTCTGCGTCGTGTGGGCCTGTGTTACGCGATAGAGCCTGTCCGCATAGACCAGCCGGTCATCCACTTTGACGGCCATATCCGGCGCCCAGCGGTCGTACAGCTCCTTTGCCTTCACGGCGTCCGCATCCGTCAGGCTGGCTGAAGCCTTGACGATATAGGGCCGGAGTGCTCTTGCCCTTTCTGTATAGGTCATCATTTCGCCTCCCCAAGTAAAATTTTCGCCGCGTTTTCTGCATCTGTGAGTGGCAGTGCCGCGCCCATCTCTTCATAGCTGCCCTCCGGCTCCGTGCCTTTCAGCAGCTTGCCTGCCAGGCGGAACACCGTGTCAGAAAGTGCCTGATACTCCTTCCCGTCCTCGTCGGTCAACATCACAACCATCTTCGCGCAAAAGCCCTCGGCCTCCGCTTCCTTGCACGGCACAAAACATCCGTTGTTGTGCAGTCGGATCAATACGATGCTGTCCGCATACCCGGCAAACGCACCCTCTTTTTTTACTGCATACATGGCATCACCCCGAATTTCTCAAAATAGATCTGTTTCAACCGTTCCGTGCTTGCTGTCCGCAGCCGGTTCTTCCAATAGCCGTTTTTCTGCCCCGGCCACAGCTCGTCTACAAAGTCCTCACCGCATCCGTGCTTCCCGTACCAGCGGTAGAGCTTATCCAGCATATCCTGCCGGTATTTGCCCTCGTCGGTGTCTGGCCGGAAGTGTTCCCAGCCGTTTTCACTCGTCACGCAGCAGATCGGCTTGCCATTGAGATAGAGGAATTTTTCATGCTCCTGTAAGACTGTGCCGAACGGGATATTGACATCTCCGGAAAGGCTTTTTCCCTTGAAGCGTTTGTATGTGATATAGTCCATATTCGTACCTCACGATTAAACACAGAAGCCGGGCGCGAAGCCGAGCGAAACGTCCGCGTAGTCGGCGCTGACTGTGCCGCCGGCGTTCACACGCACGAAAATGTTGGAGGCGCTCGCACTCGGGGAACGGAGCCCCCAAGTAGCGGCGGTACTCGTTCCTTCGTGCTTGTACTTAATTTTGCTGTTCCCGGCGGAATAATAGGCGTACTGCGCTTGCTTGCTCGCCTCGTTCGAGTTCGCTCTCGAAATGCTCCCGAAAACCTCGAACTCCGAGAGGGGGAAAATATAATCGGTCGTCGCCGTTATGTTGCTCGCCGCCGTAATTCCGCCGCCGGTGTTGTCCGTGTACTTGGTAACGGACTTGAGGGTGGCACGGAGCGCCGCCGGAATGACTGCGATCATCGTTCCAGCAGAGCTCGAGAGGCTCGTCCCGCAAATGTTTGTACGCATTTGCGAGCTCGCCCATCCGCCGGAGTTCGTTCGATCGCTGTTCATGGTGAAATAGCCGATTGTCGAAACGGACGAGTTATAGGAACTGTCGCATAGGCACACGTCCGTACCGCCGGAGAGCGCGGTCTTTGCAAGCTGAAAATGGATGCGGTTTGCGCCCTCCACACTCGCGTTATGATTAAACCCAATGATAAATGCGTATGTTGTGTAATTCGATAGCGTAAGATGTCCAACCGTTCCGTTAAGCGTGACTTCCTTACGGTCGCCGATACTCCAATAGTTCGCGCCCTCACCCTTGTC
>CAKSXP010000340.1 GCA_934515035.1 uncultured Oscillospiraceae bacterium | reverse complement strand
GGAGAAGTAAAAAACGGCATGATACACACCGGCGGCGGGGCTTTTGCCCCGCCGCCGGTGCCGGTATATGGATTTCGCTTAGAAACGGCGGCCTTCTGCCGCTTCTGCAATGCGCACGGGCTCTGTGCGGGAAAAAAGCCCCGCGTTCCCCTTGCTTTTTGCGCTGCATATGATATTATTGGTATGTGTACTAAAACAATTGGAGAGGGGGACCCCATTTGCGGAGAGACAGCAGCGAAACAAGGCGGAAAATACTGACCGTATGCGTCCGCCTGTTTCTGGAACAGGGCTATAAGAACACGTCCGTCAGCCAGATCGTGGAGGAGGCGGGCGTTGCGAGGGGGAGCTATCTGAATCTGTTTCCCACCAAGGACCGGATCCTGCTGGAGCTGGTCGAAACGATGTTCAGCGGGCAGTTCAGCGCGGCAAGGGGCGCCGCGGACGGAACGCTTCCGCCGGTCTATACGTATGCGGTGGAAACGGCGATCCAGCTTACGCTGACCGAGCTGAACGAGCACCTGCGGGAGCTGTATACCGAGGCCTATTCTCTGCCGGACACCGCGGAGTTTATCTATCTGCATACCACGGCAGAGCTGAAGCAGATCTTCGGTGAAAATTTCCCGGACTATGAAGAGAGCGATTTTTACGAAATGGAGATCGGCACGTCGGGCCTCATGCGCAATTACATGGCAAGGAAATGCGACATCCATTTCCCGCTGGCCCATAAGATCCGCCGCTTTCTGACGGCTGCCATGCGGGTGTACAAGGTCCCGGAGGCGCAGCAGGAACAGGTGCTTGCCTTTGTGGCGGGACTGGATATGCAGGCGATCGCAGCCGATGTCATGAATAAGCTGTTTGCGATGCTGGAGATGAAATTTGATTTTAAGCTGCCGCCGGAAGGCGGAACGGAGGAAGCGAAATGAAAAAACGGTTATTCAGTATCCTGCTCACCCTGTGTATGGCGCTGACGCTGCTGCCGGTGCCGGCGCTGGCGGTGGACGAGGCCCTGACGCTTGAGGCCGGCACCTATGATCGCGACGATGAGGGAGCCACGCAGATCACCTCCATTGCCTATTACGGTGCGTTTTCCGTCCACGCCACGGTCTCCGGCGAAGGCGCGCCGGATCTCAGCCATGTCCGCATCGAAGATGAACCATATCTGGGCTATATCGGCGTTTACGACAGCGCCGGAACGTTGCTGGAGACCGGTCGTTTCCATGATGCCGGCCCGGATCCGGACATGAGATACTTCAGCGCCGTTATCAGCACCACGCAGCTCGGCTGCGGCACGCATACGCTGACGGTCAAGTATTTCCGTGAAGCGCAGATAAGCGAGTCTGCCGCTGCCGCGGCGGAGACGACCGTCACCATAACGGTGACAAGGGCCTCTGTCACGCCGCGCATTGTCTCCTATCCCGAGGAGGTCACCTTCACCGGCGAGCCGCTGCCCGCCCCGACCATCGATCAGGTCGACTACTGGATAAACGGCGCGACCCTTCGTGAAAGGGATACGGAGCTGAAGGAGAAGCTCTATGCGGTCTCGCAATTCGTCTGGGATCACGAGCAGAGTGACGCCCCGATCAGCACCGGCCTTCATACGCTTCAGATGCGCGTAGGCGATACGGACGTCACCACGGCCAGCGGACTGAGCGGTGTTCCCGTTCCCCACACGGTGGAGATCAAGCCGATCTCCTCGGCGTCCGTCACTGCGCCCATGCAGACCTTTTTGCTTGAGACCGAGCAGGACTACACCATCCGTCTTGCAGACTATCTGGAAGGCCTTTCCGCCGGAGAAAATGTGAAATTCTCATTTATCAAGGGAAAAGAGCCGTGGGCAAAGTCCAATGACAACAAGTATATCCATTAC
>CAKSXP010000339.1 GCA_934515035.1 uncultured Oscillospiraceae bacterium | reverse complement strand
TCGTCAGCCGGCTCATCGGCCAGGACGGCACCAGCGCCGTAAACAACGCAAACCAGATATCATTTCTCATAACCAACGTCGCCATCGGCCTTTCAAACGGAGGCAGCGTGCTCGTCGGGCAGTATTTCGGCTCCGGAGACAGGGAAAACCGGGAACGCACCATCGGCACGTTCATGACGATATTTGCCATCACCGGCGCGGCCGCGGCCCTTCTTTTCTTCCTCCTTGCCGGACAGATAACAACATGGCTGCGCGCGCCGGCATATGACGCGACCTATGCATACCTGAGCATTTCCGCATGGGGCTTTTTCGCCGTGTTTTTCTACAACATGCTCGCCTCCACGCTTCGCGCCGTCGGAAACTCGCGGACGCCGCTTTACTGCGTGCTGATTTCGACGCTGCTGAACATCGCACTGGATATCCTGTTCGTCGGCCCCCTCGGCATGGGAACGGCGGGCGCCGCACTCGCAACGATCATCGCGCAGTATATCTCCGCTCTTCTGGCGCTTGGCTACATGCTGCTGCACCGCGACATTTTTTCCTTCCGCCCGTCCCTTCTGAAGCCCGACGGGGAAAAATCGCGGCTCATATTCAAGGTCGGCGTGCCCTGCGCGATACAGTGGACCATCGCAAGCATCTCGTGGCTGGCTGTGACCTGGCTCATAAACGGCTACGGCGTGACCTATTCCGCGGCGTCCGGCATCAACTCCAAGATACGCGATTTTTCCCATGTTTTCATTCTCGCCATGAGTACCGGCACCTCTGCCATGATCGCGCAGACTCTCGGCGCGCGGAAATATGACCGCGCAAAGGAAGTCATGTATACGGCAATGCGCCTGGCGCTGCTTCTGGCCGCCGTCAGCATCGCCGTTTCCGCGATATTCGCCCGCCAGCTCGCGGGCCTCTTCACGGACGATCCTGAGGTCATCAAATATACGGCGCTCAATCTGCGCATCGAGATGATAAGCGAGCTGTGGTACGCGATCTTTCTGATATACCACTCGCTGATGACCGGCGCGGGACACACAAAGCTGGTGCTGTTTTCCTCGTTCTGCAACTGCATTCTCGTCCGTGTGCCTCTGGCCATCCTCCTCAACGCGCTGTTCGGCGTCGTCGGGGTATATGCCGCCTGTGCCATTGCGCCCATCGTGTCGATACCGATCGGCATGATCTATACAAAGCGCGGCTCCTGGCGCACGAGCCTTGTCGGGAACAAATGACCTTCTTTCTCCCCTGCGGCTTTACAAGGGTGCTCATATCTAAAAATTACGATCATGGCATCCGTCAGGCAGGGTTGTTAAAAAATAACGGGCATCCGGCTTTCGCCGGATACCCGTTATTTTTTTGCCGTCTCGAAAGACATTAGATTTATTCACAGCTTTCAGGTATAATTGCCTTAAATCAATTTGAAGTTGGCAAATCGGAATTCGCGGAGGATAACGATCATGAACGACAGCAGAGACTTCAAAAAAGAGTATGATGCCTTTTTGAAGAAAGTCCCTTATCAAACAGCGGTTGTTGACAATGTAAGGGTAAGATACCAGTATGGCGGCAAGGATGGCGCACCGGTCATTCTCTTTTTCAACGGATTAGAGATGCAGGAAATGTGGATGCCGTATGCCGAAAGGCTTGGACAGAAATACAGATTTCTGATCTATGAATATCCGTTCCATACTGCCGCCGCGGACGAACAGGTCGACTTTGCCGCAAAACTGTTGAAAGCACTGTCGATCGAAAAAGTGATCTTGATCGGTGCAAGTGACGGCGGTGTATATGCCCAGATCTTTGCGAAAAGGCATCCGGAATCCGTTTTGACCATGATCCTGACGACCACCTTGACGATCGATTCCGATTATGTCAGAGACAT
>CAKSXP010000338.1 GCA_934515035.1 uncultured Oscillospiraceae bacterium | reverse complement strand
CATATGGGTTTTATGCGATTAATTTAGCACAACTTGCATGGCCTGTCAAATGTTGGCTGTGGCTGCCTTGGTCTGCGCAGTAGCCGCCTTGACCTGATCTACCTGCGCCTGCTCCGTTTCACTGAGCGACCACAACGGCGCGAATTTCAGCTTGTAATGCGGAATCGCGGTTATTTTCCCGGCTTTGTACTCAGCCTGACATATCACATCGATTATCTTGATAAGATTGTGCTTCAGCATAAGCTTGCGCAGCTTGTCGATGTAATTGTAGTAGTTTTCAAGGTCGCTTTTGCCTGTTGCCGACATTCCGGCAGGAGAACGACCAAAAAGAATGGTTTGCGGTATTTCGGTGATCGCCGACAGCATATTGCATGTGGAGTCGATTACATCCTTGACTCCGGACAACTGGAAAGTCTGGAAAGAATAATCCTCGCCCTCGCTGTCAATTGCAATGGAATTGAGTATACCCCTTGCCATGTCAATGATTTCAAGGCGCTTTAGAGCCTGATTCTCGCCCTCGTCCGTAGCAAGCAGCTGTGCAAGGTTCTTCATCTTGTAAATCGCCTGTACGCTACGTTCAAGCAGCTTTACGCTGTCTCCGTGGGCTGTAATCGTTTCTCTCAGCTGACGCTTGATGCGGAGATATTCGGGTATGCCCCAAAATCTGTACTCCTGCACCATTCCTTGTTCAGGTAACGTACCGTTCTTGAATATGAGGCATCTGCTTTCGTGAACGCGAAAGTACCCTGTGATAGAATACACGTTGAAGTACTGCGGTTCTCCAAATCGAGAACGCGCATGTTCCGTAAACAGCTCTCCGTAGTTTTCATAAAGCGAATGATAATCCGGCTGGACTATGGCTCTTTCGTATACGCGGAGCTCATCAATGCCTTTGACTCGCTTCCAGTCAACGGGTTCGTCAAGTCCCTTGCCGTCATTTATCATCATGACGATAATGGACCCGCCGTACAGGCGAGCCCATTTTATTGCCGTGCTGGCTTTTTCCTCAAAATCGAGATCGTCCAGCTTGTCTTTTATTGTTTGCTCGGTTGATTCGTCATCGATGCCGAGTTCAAAATCATGTTTCACGACCTCTTCTGATGGAGTGTCAATGATTTTCGCAAACAAACCGTTGCTTTCATAGTGCCTTGTTAACTCCATGTCCGGGATAATTCCCTCCGGCGTATATGTATAAGCTTCGGTATTGTCCTGCGGAGTGCCGTATTTGTTGAGCAGATTTTGATAACCGTCGATTCTGTAATCCCGCCTCGGAGATTCAGAGCGAGAACTCAGCTTGCTATGACCTTCTCTCAGCCGCTCAATTTGTTTTGATTTTTCTTCTGATAGTTTCAACCGCTGCCTCCTTTCTCCGAGCCAATAACAGCCACGACCGCGCCGCCAGACAGTATGGATATTAAAATTTCCATTTACCCGATCTCCTCGTTGACGGTTATGACGGCATTTGCGCCGTTGCCAATCAGAGTAAACCTCATATATCCCGCTTCAACATTGTCTTTAAGAGTAAAGCTGTACAGCCGCTGCTCATCTTCGTTATAGTCGCAAGCCTTAAAAATATTTTTGGTTGCAGCTAAGTTATTGGCAAACGAATATGCAGTGAATCCGATTCCCCCTTTGACTTTTTCAGAATTATAATACCAGTTGTTGCCTCCACCGTTTGTGCCTTCGAGGTATGCGCCCGAGAAACGGATCACATCTCCGCCTTTTACCGGGATAAATCCGGTGGCGAAACAATCAGTGGTTATACCGCCCGAAGCTTTATCTGCTACAGTTCCCGAGGAATTTATACGGTAATCCTGTTTATATCCGGTGTCATTAAAAATGCTGCCGTCACTGTCAGTTGATATCGGTATCTGATTCGTATACGGCAAAGCCGATTGTACGGCGGTTACGG
>CAKSXP010000337.1 GCA_934515035.1 uncultured Oscillospiraceae bacterium | reverse complement strand
CTTCAGGACAAGTGCAACAGAGATATACCGCCGTATCTTCGAGCCTAAACCATGTCAACTTTTTATGCCCACATATTACAGGGCGAAGATGGTATTCAGGCTGTGGGTGCGGTAAGGGTGGAAAGGCGAGGTAAGAGCTCACCCGCTGGCATGGAAGTGTTTCAGCGCTGTAAACTCTATCCGGAGCAACACCGTGGAGGGGACATATCGGCCTGCCCGGCCGTCCCCGAGGAGGTGGCTTGAGCGTACCGGCAACGGTGCGCCTAGATAGATGGCTGTTCAAGACAGAACCCGGCTTACAGGCCTGCTCGATTTGATCTGCTCGGGCGAAATGAATTCGTCCGGCATAATTCAAAAAGTCCTGCATTCGCAGGACTTTTTGAATTTACGCCCGCCCCAGGCGGGCGGCTCGCGCTGACCGCGCTTCGCTTATATCGTTCTTTTTCATCATTTATTCTTTCGATCTGCTCGGGCGAAGTGAATTCGCCCGGCATAAACAGGCGCCCCGAAACGCATTGAACGTTTCGGGGCGTTTATCATTTGATAGTCAGGGCGTTATATCGGGACCTTCTTCCGCGTATATCTCCGCAATGAAGGACGCCCAGTTTGTATATTCCTTTATGCAGTGGCCGAACAGCGAGCGCGGCGCGATCTCGGGGATGCTCTCCCCGTCGGGAACAAGCTTTATCACGTTTCCCTCGTCGTCGACGCCGTAGCCCATCCAGAAATGGGACACCATCGTAACTCCGCCGTCCTCCTCGATTATCTTGTGCGCCATAATGGCGGGCGTGCTGCTTTTGCCATTGCCGCAGACCATAGCCGTACATCCCTCGCCGCCTATTTTGGACATATCGAACCCAAGGTCAGATGGCTTTTTGAAGCTTATTACCAGAGGATCGGCGCCAAGTCCTATATCCTCGAGGATCTCATGGTTGATCCCCCAGCTTTTCTCCTCCATGGGCACGTTGGGGTCAAGGATGTATTCGACGTTGTCCGCGCGGGCATAGTAGTGGTCGTCGTGATCCCAGAGCTTATAGCGAAGGTCGGGACCGACGCAGTGCCAGCCGAACCACCAATTGAACATATCCTTCGTCACGCCGGGCATGAACTGTGTGTTCGCAACAAAACCCGTGCCGTCCGGAGCAACGCAGAAGCCGGTTTTCAGATAGCCGGTCTCCCGGTCAAGGAAACGTCCACGTTCTGCGACAGGCATTGCCAGCGACGGGTCGGCGGGAGCGCCGTCGCGGATCCTGCACTTTTCCTCGGCAACGGGAGCGAGATCGCGGTAAAAGTATTTGACATAGGGAAGGCTTTTTTCCTGTTCGGTAAGCGGAACCATTCTCTTTCCTCCTTGCGTATTTTCTGTTTGTGTATATTATACAGCTGTGATCGGGAAATGCAAAGAAAATTTATGGCGAATATGCTTATTATTAGGGCGATTTTATATGTATTCAGCTAATATGCAGATAAAGCCCAAACTGTTATAATAATACTGAAGTTTTATAACGCAGAGCTTCGCGCCGGGAGGTATCTATGGCTAAAAAAAGCTTAGCATTACTGCTGATCATCATTTTGCTTTCCGCAGCTTTCGGCTGTAAGCAGAAAGAATGCCGGGACTGGCTTGACAATCTGTACTCCGACAGGACCATTGAGGAAAACTCACAATATGTCTTTCTCAGTGAATATCCCTCCGGATGCATCCTGCGTTTTGACAAGGACAGCGGGGAAATATGCGTATTCGTTTCCGGCTGTCAGGCAGGGTCGCTGCTTCTGCTGGGAGACAGGCTGTATTTTGTCGACGACGGCAGGCGCATATGCCACGCGGACATACACAGCGGGATAGTGACGGCCGACTTTGAAAACGTGGACGCCGTGCATGAACTGCTGATCCCGTATAACGGAGACGTTTACTTC
>CAKSXP010000336.1 GCA_934515035.1 uncultured Oscillospiraceae bacterium | reverse complement strand
GCCGAACGCCGCGGACAGTCCCTGTGCCAGAATGGTTGCAAGCGCGGCTCCGCCCGCGCCCATGCCGAGCGGTCCAACGAAGACTATATCAAGAATGATGTTTATGACGGAAGCTATCGCAACAAAGATCAGCGGCCTTGTCGAGTCGCCGAGTCCACGCATGATGCAGCTTATCGCGTTATACATAAACACAAAAATGAGTCCCGCGCTTGAGATCACCATATAATCGACAGCCTGGTCCCAGGCTTCCGCCGGAGTGTTCATGAGTTTCAACAGCGGATTTGCAGCCGCGATGCCAATGACACCGGCAGCGATGCCGATCAGCGCCGATATCGACAGAAGCGAACCGATGGCGCTCTTGAGGCCGTCTCTGTCATTGGCGCCCATGAGCTGTGATATCAGGACCTGGGCGCCGTTTGCAAAGCCCATGCCCACGCAGATAAAGATCTGCGCGACCTGACTTCCGATCGTGACCGCCGAGATGCCGACGCTTCCGACGATGCGTCCGACGACCAGCGTATCGACAAGGCTGTAAAACATCTGAAGGATATTGGCCAACAGAATGGGAATTGCAAAATTGACAAGCTTTTTGAATACGTTCCCCTCGGCCAGATTGGTTTCAAGACTTCTTGCCATATATTCTCTCCCTTTACTCGTATTGCGCGCGTATACCGCCGATCAGCTTGGGGCGGGTATATGCCGCTGTAAGATACGCGGAACCAATTGCTTTAACAGACAGTCTAAGGGGTACTGCAACGTCTTTCAGGTGCATTCCGATGAGCGTCGAGCCGATGTCGAGACCCGCAACGGCCCTGACATGCTCAACGGCCGTCGGCTCATCGAACGCCGCCCACGCGGCCGTTGCGAAGGAACCGCCCGCCTTGGGCTTCGGAACAACGCAGACCGGCTCATAGCCGTATTTATCGGCGCATTCGCGCTCGATGATAAGGGCGCGGTTGAGGTGCTCACAGCACTGCGCCGCAAGAAACAGTCCGCGTTCTCTCAAAAGCGGCAGTATTGCGTCAACAACGGCCTTTGCCGCTTCCGGTGTTGAGCCCTTGCCGATATTCTCGCCCACTATCTCGCTCGAGGAGCAGCCGACTACCACAATATCGCCCTTCCTCCAGGAAGCCTTTTCAAGAAGCTCGCTCATCGCCCGAGAAGCCTCCTGCATTATAAGTTCATACATTTCCTCTCATCTCCAGAATCCTTAAAATTTCCAGTCTTACTTATTTTAAACGTATATACCCCCAATGTCAACACCGCCGACGTATCGAATTATGCAAGCGCACCTGTGATTTGACAAGCGCGCATTGGTGCGGTAATATAGGCGGAGAAATTCCATAATACGAGGTAATATCCATGAAAAAGACAATCCTGTTCATGCTTATGCTTTCGATGCTGCTTTTCTGCGCCTGCAGCGGCGGCGCGCAGAAGAATGCCGTAACGGAAGAGCCTGTTCAAACGCCGGCAGAAACAGAGGCTCCGTCATCCGAGCCGACTGCCGAGCCGACCCCGGAACCTACGCCCGAGCCCACGCCCGAGCCGATCCGTTCTCCGCTGACCGGCGAGATCATTGAAAGCGAATATAACACGCGCCCCTTTGCCGTTATGCTCAACAACATCTCCGTCGCACTGCCCCAGTGCAGCGTTGCGGAAGCCGATATTATGTACGAGATCCTCGCCGAGGGCGGCATAACCCGCTTTATGGCGATCTTCCCCGGCATGGAAAACGTCGGAGCGCTGGGCAGCATGCGCAGTCTGCGGCCGTATTATCTGAGCGCTGCGCTCAGCTATGACGCCATAGTAGTGCACGCCGGTGGCAGCGATCAGGCATATTCCGACGTTTCGTCCAAGGGCGCGGATAATATCGACGGCGTTCGCGGATACTACGGCGGCGAGATATTCTACCGTGACCCCAACCGGATGAGCGCGGGCTATGAACACAGC
>CAKSXP010000335.1 GCA_934515035.1 uncultured Oscillospiraceae bacterium | reverse complement strand
ATGTTAAGGACAGCCACTTTTACCGTGCGCTGCTTTACGGTGCTTCCGCTGCCGCGCTGAAGATACTGCGTATCAGAATACATACAAGCGGAGTGGAGAAGATACCGAAGGACCGGAAGCTGCTGTTTGTCGGGAACCACCGTTCCAACTTCGATCCGATCATCCAGTGGCTCGTGCTGAAACAGTGGAATATAGCTTTTATCTCGAAAGAGGAGAATTTCAGGATACCGTTTTTCGGACGCATTATCCGGAGATGCTGTTTCATGGCTATTGACCGGGAAAACCCGCGGAATGCTCTGGGAACAATCAACAGGGCTTCGAATCTGCTCCGGAGCGGCGAAGTGTCCATCGGCGTATATCCGGAGGGGACGCGAAGCAAAACCGGCGTATTGCTTCCGTTTCATGACGGCGTTTTCCGCATAGCAAAAAAGGCCGGCACGCCGGTCGCGGTCATGTCCATCAATGGCACGGAGCAGATACACAAAAATGTATTCCGGCGGCATTCCGATGTGTATTTGGATATCGTGCGGGTGATACCCGCGGACGAAGTGGAGAAGGGGACAACGCATACGATAAGCGCAGAAGTAAGGGCTGTGCTGCTGAACGATATAAACCGGGGCGGAACTGGAGGATAATATGGAAAAGCCGTTGCTTATTATCAGAAAAATAACCGTTCCGTCGGTTTTCGCGGCGGCGCTGCTGACGATATTGTATTTGACTTATCCGGAATGCTTCGGAAACTTTTGGCAATTCGCGGGCAGCCTTGTATTTCTGGTGATCCTTCCGGTGTTGGCATATCCTCTTCAGAAATACATCCCGCATTACAGGGAAAAAGGACGGGACGGTCAGAGAAGCCTTGCCATGCTGTTTTCGGGCATCGGATATCTCCTCGGAACCGCCGCCGCGTTTGCCGCCAGTGTGCCGGATGCTCTAAAAACCATATATCTTGAGTATTTGCTTTGCGGCCTGATCTTAACGGCTTTCAATAAGCTGTTCGGGCTGAAGGCAAGCGGACATGCCTGCGGAGTTGCCGGCCCGGTTTTGTTGTTCGCTTATTTCAAATTATATATCCCTGCCGTATTGGGGCTGATACTTACAGTACCCGTATATATATCCAGTGTTAAAACAAAACGGCATACCGTTCTTCAGCTGATCGGGGGCAGCGCGATCCCGTTTGCGGCATTTTGCGCTGTCTGTCTGTTAATGAGATAAAAGTGATGAAAAGGGGAGTCAGGCAAATATGAAAGAAGTCAAATCACCGAAAAAACCGCTGATCTATTATTACGGCATTGTTCTATTGGCCATTCTGATCTTCAACATGGTCCTTTCGCCGCTGCTCGCCGATGCCAGAGTGGAAGAGGTCGATTACGGCACCTTTATGAAGATGATCGAGGATAAGAACATCGGCAGTGTGGAAGTGACCGACTCCGAGATCGTGTTCACGGACAAGGACAATACCCAGATCTATAAAACCGGCAAAATGGATGACGCGACCCTGACCGAGCGGCTTTATGCGTCGGGAGCGGAATTTGCCAGGGATATCGAAACGGGCATGTCTCCGCTGCTCAGCTTTTTCCTGTCGTTTATTCTGCCGATCCTGATTTTTGCGGCGCTCGGCCAGTATATTGCAAAGAAAATGATTTCGCAGGCGGGCGGCCCGAATGCAATGGCTTTCGGTATGGGAAAAAGCAATGCCAGAGTCTATGTTCCGTCCACAGACGGCATCCGTTTTTCCGATGTGGCCGGCGAGGACGAAGCGAAAGAGAATCTGGCGGAAATCGTGGATTACCTGCATAATCCCAAAAAGTATTCGGACGTCGGCGCATCCATGCCCAAGGGCGTGCTGCTGGTAGGCCCTCCGGGTACCGGTAAAACCTTGCTGGCAAAGGCAGTTGCCGGTGAAGCGGGCGTGCCGTTTTTCTCCATGTCCGGTTCGGAGTTCGTGGAGATGTT
>CAKSXP010000334.1 GCA_934515035.1 uncultured Oscillospiraceae bacterium | reverse complement strand
ATCAGTTTCCTCGCATCCATAAGTCCACCGAGGGACGAGATGGAAGCCTTTGATTATCCGCCAGAGTTCTTCTGTGTAAGTTCAGAAAATCGTATTGACTACCAGACGGATGGGAAATGCGCGGCTTATGCCGCCGCCTATCTCCTGCGGCGCTTTGGGGAAGATACGGACGGAGAGGCGCTGTTTCCGGAATTAAAACGAACGCTTGGCTTCGTTTCCGCAAATAGCGTCGTAGATGTTTTTGAGCGGTATGGGTATCAGGCAAAGGCTTGTCACGGGAGCGTTGACACGTTGAAGCAGCGGCTGACAGAGGGGAATCCAATCATCGTTTTCATCCGGATTCCGGGAGATACGCACTACGCTGTCGTTGCCGGCTATGACGAGCGGTGCATTTATCTGGTGGACTCCCTTGCGGGAAATGCCAACGCATCGGATGCGCAATATAACCGTGTGTTGACAACGGAGGATTTTGAAGCGGTGTGGAAAACCGAAACGCTGCTTCCCGACAATGTTTATATCGTTGCATATATAGCGAAGAATTACGAGGGCGAAAATGGATATTGAATTACATTATCAGGAAAAAGGGAGCGGCGAGCCGCTGATACTCCTGCATGGCAACGGAGAGGACGGTACTTATTTCAAAAACCAAATGGAGTATTTCCAAAGCGGATACCGTGTGATCGCGCTGGATACGAGGGGTCACGGAAAATCTCCGAGAGGCAGTACGCCGTTTACCATCGAGCAGTTTTCCTGCGATCTGTACGATTTTATGAGATTGCACAAAATCTCAAAGGCGGTGATTCTGGGCTTTTCGGACGGAGCCAATATTGCTATGAAATTTGCGATAAGGCATCCTGATATGGTAAAGGCTTTGATCCTGAACGGCGGCAATCTGAACGCAAAAGGTGTAAAACGAACGACGCAGCTTCCGATTGAGATAGGATACCGGATCGCAAAGCGCTTTGCCGGGAGATCATCGAAAGCCGAAAAGAATGCCGAAATGCTCGGCCTGATGGTCAACGAGCCGAATATTGACCCCTGCGAATTATCTCGAATCACTGTGCCGACACTTGTCATTTGCGGGACACGGGATATGATAAAGGAATCCCATACAAGAGAGATCGCGGCTGCTATTCCGAATGCGGAGCTGACGATCGTCAAGGGCGACCATTTTATTGCGAATAAGCATCCTGTGGCGTTCAATCGTGCAGTTGACGCTTTTCTGAAAAAGCTGCCGGAGTAGAGCGGAACACATTTTACTATGGAGGATTACAGAATGAAAAACAGTGCGCTGGTGGTCGTCGACCTTCAGAATGACATCACGAAAAACTACAAAGAGATCATCGAAAACGTCAATGCGGCGATCGGCTGGGCAGGTCAAAAGGGACTGTGGGTCGTTTACATCCGGCACAACAACCTATCAGCGGGAACGAGGACCTTCAAGCCCGGCACGCACGGCGCGGAGCTGGTGCCGGAGCTGAACGTCGTAACCGACCATATCTTTACGAAGTCAAAGAGCAGCGCTCTGACCAATGATGAGTTTGTGACTTTCATCAAGGAAAACGGCATTGACGACTTTTACGTTGTCGGCGCGGACGCTGCGGCCTGTATCAAATCCACCTGCTATAATATGACGAAAAGCGGCTATACCGTTCATGTGCTGTCGGACTGCATCACCAGCTACGACAAAGGGAAGCTGCCGGAGCTGCTGGCGTATTATGAGGGCAAGGGCTGCGCCGTAGCGGCGCTTTCCGAGGTCGGCAGTGCCGACTTCCACTTGCTGCCGCGCCATAATACACGACTTGATCGGCCATAAATTGGAGCCGATCAAGTCTCCGATAGAGCGTAGTCAGCAGGCTGAGCCTGCATTCACTTGCTGCCGCCGGGTACCATACGACTTGCCCGGCCAGCCGCAGTGCGGCCTCCACTTATTAGAGCCGGTCAAGTCTCCCAT
>CAKSXP010000333.1 GCA_934515035.1 uncultured Oscillospiraceae bacterium | reverse complement strand
AAGTTTGTGCGTTCTGGTTTTTGATTTGGACATTTGGATCTCCTCCTGAAAAAATACACCTGAATGCCGTGCATTCAGGTGTCACAATTCATTGGAGGTGTGAGACACATCTTCTTTCATCCAGACTTAAGACCCTGAAGGTCAGTTACTGTCGGTACCGGAATCACACCGGTTCGGCGCCCTGAAGCGTTCGCGGACTTGAGCAAAAAGCCATCACCGCCGGTCGGGAATTGTAATAAAACATTACGCACCCTGCCCTGAAAACATGGTTCATCAGATATTTTGTTAGACACAGTATAGTACTGCAAACGGTATCTGTCAAGCCCGAGATGACATTTCCTCCCGGACGAGCACAGTTCCGCCGATGTCGAGGAGAGGTCCATCGGAAAGAAAGACCGGTTCTACCCTCTTCTGCATCAGAAACTCAAGCATTTGTTCTCCGTCGGGATGATGCCGGAGGGCGCCAGTAAATGCGATCCTGTCTTGAGACAGCTTGAACGCACAGCCGCCGATAAATCCGGTGTTGTATCCTTCAAGCGATATATTTCCCTCGGATATAAGAAGTACGTCCATTCCGGCACGGGCAGCCGCGCGGCAGATACCGGCATCGGAGGTTATGAATGACCGTTCGTCAACTATACATACGCTGCACCGCGCATAGCCCTGTCTAACTCTGACCGTTGTCATATTGGACGGAGGAACGAAAGCGGAAACGCCGGGGTTCAGAATGACGTGTTCCGTAAATACAGCGGCGTTCAGGCGGCAATCATCCGGATAGGTATTGCCCAGCGGGAGTGCGCATTGCCCGACCGTTGCACCGAGTGATGCAAGGCCAGATGTGAAGCTTTCGGGAAGCTCCCCTGCCGCCAGAAAGCGATTGCCGCCGACATGCAAAACAGAGAGGTCGGCGTGGCCTCTGACAGGAGGAGGCAGCTTTTCCACATCAGGCATCCACAGCACGGAAATACCCAGTGCGGTAAGCCTGTCCGACAGGAGCGTTTTATAGCGCTTTCCGGCAATAAGTGTGGTCACACGGCTGCGGGGAAGATTTGGTGTTTCTATAAAGCGGTTCATATAACAGCCATTACAGCATCGCGGATATTTCGCGCGTGTATAAGTTCGAGCCCGTCGGGAGCGCGGATCTCTCCGCGCAGATGAGCGGGGATAATGCATCGTTTGAAGCCCAATCTTGCGACTTCTGTCAGACGCTGATTGACATTGCTGACAGATCGAAGCTCGCCCGTCAGGCCGACTTCTCCGATAGCAGCGAGATCATTGCCGATAGCGCGGTCCTTATAGCTGGAGGCCAGCGCGAGAACCGTTGCAAGATCCGCGGCCGTTTCGTTAAGCTGCAATCCTCCGATAACGTTTATATAGCTGTCACACCCACCTATTGCAAGGCCGCCGCGTTTTTCCAGAACCGCGATCAAAAGGAGCGCTCTGTTTATATCAATGCCGTTTGTGTTTCTGCGGCCGGAGGAATAGTTGGATGGAGATACAAGCGCCTGTATCTCCGCAAGAACGGGTCTTGAACCCTCCATCACACAGGTAACACAGGTGCCTGGGGCATTTTCCGGGCGCCCGGACAGCAGCATTTCAGAAGGATTTTCCACTTCGCGCAGACCGCTGTCGATCATTTCAAATACGCCGATCTCGTTTGTGGAACCGAATCTGTTTTTGGCTGCGCGTATTATTCTGTATGAAAGGTTCTGATCACCTTCAAAATACAGCACGCAGTCGACCATATGCTCAAGCACCTTCGGGCCGGCAATGGCGCCTTCCTTGTTGACGTGTCCGACAACAAAAGCCGTAAGTCCTTCCGATTTGGCCATACGCATTACGGCCATGGCACAGTCCTTTACCTGACCTACGCTGCCGGGCGCGGAAGTAAGCTCGGGATTATACATGGTTTGGACGGAGTCGATTATCAGAATGTCCGGATGAAGAGATTCAACGG
>CAKSXP010000332.1 GCA_934515035.1 uncultured Oscillospiraceae bacterium | reverse complement strand
GGATAATGATACTTCAAACGGCACAGAAGCCATTGAGTGGATCGTACTGAAAAATGAAGACGGAGTGATATATGCCGTCAGTAAATATATTCTGGATGCACAGGTGTATAATACGCACAACGGCGACGGCAGCACATTGAAAGAATGGCTGAAAGATGACTTCTGCGATGCGGCTTTCTCCGGAGTGTCCGAAGGCTTCGTCAGAAAAATCGGTTTGCTGTCGCGGGATGATCTGGATGTATACCGCACGACTGCAAACACCAAGCCTGAGTGGACGGCCTATTCAAAAGCACAGGGAGCCGAAAACCACTACTATGCGGGCTACTCATGGTGGCTTGACGGAGAGTATTTCCACGGCTACGGCTCCGCTGATGTAGATATGGCCGTAGTTATTGAATCCGGCTCGTACTCGAACAACGTCTGTCCCGTTACGGACGTCAACGGCGTTCGCCCTGCGATTATTATTGATTGCATTCCAAACAATATCGACTATTACGCCGGAGATTATTCCGACATTGATAACGCGGGCGTTACAACAAGGACCGAAGCGGATATCAGCCATACCGGCGGATATTCGGGTACGCGTCGTACTGTGTGCTCCTGGTGCGGCGGAGACGGAAGAACTCACGATTGGGTAGACGAAGGCGTTAAGTGCTACAAATGCGGCGGCACCGGGTGGCTGGAATATAATGACTGACCATCGTTCTTTCGCCGGGAAGCAGGCAAAGCAATGAAAGGACCGCCCGGAAGCCTTGAAAATAAAGGCTTCTGGGCGGTTTCCATATTAGTCCTGCCAGACAGGGCCGGTCCTTATGCTGCCGGCGGCCTTGACAAAAGCCGCACGGCATCATCGCACTCCAGTATCACCAATCGGTGTTTCTGCGGGCAAAAGCCGCAATGACGCTTTCGATACCGAACAGGATCAGATACACAGCCACCATATAGCAGATGACCCTGATCGTCACGAAAGAAAGCGCCAGGCTGAATATCATCATAAATCCGAGCACCAGCCCGAGAATATTCAGTATCAGCGAGAAGTAGTAATAAAACGGATTGCCGACCAGCCGGATAAGATTTGCGCGGGTAAGTCCCGAAATGCAGTGCGCGATGAACCAAATCGGAAGCAGGACCGTCAAGGCCCACTTCCCCACATCGGGGTTTGCTATCAGCATCACGCCGCACATCACGCTCAGTATCCCGGAGACCAGCGACAGCATCGGGCCGAAACCGGTAAACCGTGAAAGCCGGGAATACACCACGATATCCTCGATGCCAAGCACAATGGCAATGGTCCCGTAAACCACGACCGCCCCCGTCAGCATGCTTTCCGGGCGGATGAATGCGAAGATCCCGAGCAGGATCAGAAGCAGGCCGACGATCAGCTCGCTCCAGCCAAAGCCGTTATTTCTTTTCATCCCACATTCCCATCCTTTCTGTTCAGGATATCCATGAATTCGCTGCCGGTAATGGTTTCTTTCTCATAGAGATAGCTTGCCAGCTCGTCCAGCTTTTCACGGTTATCCGCAATCAGGCGGCGGGCTTTTTCATGCTGCGTTTTTACGATCTCAACGACCTTCCGGTCGATCTCCTTCTGTGTATCCGCCGAGCAGGCAAGCGAAGTATCGCCGCCGAGATACTGGTTCGTTACCGTCTCCATCGCCACCATATCGAACTCGTCGCTCATGCCGTAGCGGGTTATCATCGCGCGGGCAAGCTTTGTTGCCTGTTCGATGTCGTTGGACGCGCCGGTCGTGATCTGTCCGAACACGATCTCCTCTGCCGCACGGCCGCCGGTCAGCGTGGCGATCTTGTTTTCCAGCTCTTCCTTCGTCATCAGAACCTTGTCATTCTGCTCTACCTGCATGGTGTAGCCCAGCGCGCCGGAGGTACGGGGAATGATGGTGATCTTCTGCACCGGCGCGGAATCCGTCTGCAAAGCAGCGACCAGTGCGTGCCC
>CAKSXP010000331.1 GCA_934515035.1 uncultured Oscillospiraceae bacterium | reverse complement strand
GCGCGGAACCGGTCACTTCATAGTGCCAGAGGTGGTTGCCCATCTCCTCGAACTGGTTGAAGATCATGCAGGAGGGATCCTGCCGGAGCTCGTTGGTCTTGTCGAATATTTCCTTGACGTTGGATTCGCAGCCCGGCGTTGCGATGACCTCCGCCCCGATGGAGCGCAGCCAGTCGAAGCGTTCCTGGCTCATCTCCGCGGGCAGGATAGCCACGCCGCGCGCGCCGAGCAGGCGGGAGTTGAATGCGCCGCCGCGGCAGTAGTTGCCGGTGCTGGGCCAGACCGCGCGCTGGTTCTGCGCGTCGAACTGTCCGGTAACGAGTCTGGGCACCAGACAGGCGAAGGATGCGCCGACCTTGTGGCAGCCGGTCGGGAACCACTTTCCGACGAGCGCGAAGATGCGGCAGGGCACGCCCGTCAGCTCGCTGGGAAGCTCGATGTAGTTCGGACTGCCGAAGAGACCGCCGCTCTCGACCGGCTCGTTCTTCCAGGATATGCGGAACAGGTTGACGGGATCAACGTCCCACAGTCCGGTGCGGGAGAGCTTTTCCTTTATCTCATCCGGGATAAGTCCGGGGTCTTTCATCTGTGCGAAGGTGGGTATCGTGATGCCTTTTTCCCTTGCTATTGCAATGTTGCGCTCGAGCGCGTCTTTTTTTATACTAAGATCTATCATGATTATTCCCTCCCAAAAAATTTGGTTGTTCCAAGTATACGATAAACGGGGAACAAACACAAGTTGTTTTGCGGCGCGTAATATGATAAAATACAGAAACAGAATTCTGTTTCCGCCGTTCCGCACGCGGAGCGTATAAAACGGGAGGGTACTCGAATGAATGCTTTTGTTATGCACGGGGATATTGCCCATGCGCCCGCGCCGGATGGAGCGGAGTTTTTTGCCGATTCGTTCCTTGTCTGCGAGGATGGGCGCTGCCGCGGGATATTCAAAACTCTGCCGGAGCGGTTTGCCGCGCTGCCGGTGCTGGATTTTTCCGGGAGACTCATAATCCCCGGCTTTTCGGACCTGCACACTCATGCCAGCCAGTATGCCGACCTCGGACTGGGTATGGATTTTGAACTGATACAGTGGCTGGACGACCTTACCTTTCCGGAGGAGGCCAGGTTTGCCGAAAGCGCATATGCGGAGAAAATATACGGAGCGTTTGTGAAAGCGCTCGCGCGGGGCTTCACAACGCGGGCGGCGATCTTTGCAACGGTGCACGCGCCGGCAACGCTGACGCTCATGCGGCTGCTGGAGGAAAGCGGCCTTCATACGCTTGTCGGAAAGGTGAATATGGACAGGAACTGCCCGCCGTATCTGTGCGAGGCGGGTGCGGAAGGGTCGATGGCGGAGACTCTGCGCTGGCTCGAAGGATGCCGGGAACTCAAAAACACAAAGCCGATAATAACCCCGCGCTTTGTGCCGAGCTGTTCGGATGAGCTGCTTGAGCGTCTCGGCGGACTTGTGCGGGAGCGCGGACTGTATGTCCAGTCGCATCTGGACGAGACCCATGCGGAGATCGAATGGGTGCGCTCTCTTGTGCCGGACAGCCTTGACTATTCCGACGTCTATGACCGCGTGGGACTGCTCACGGACAAAACGGTCATGGCTCACTGCCTTTACAACAACGACAGGGAGACCGGGCTGATAAAGGCCCGCGGCACGTTCATCGCCCATTGCCCCAGCTCAAATTCCAATATCCGAAGCGGTATAGCCCCTGTGCGGCGCTATCTGAAACAGGGCGTCAATATCGGCCTCGGGACCGATATATCCGGCGGGCAGAGCCTTGAGATAAACGAGGCGATGCGCGAGGCGCTGCGCGTGAGCAAGTTGCGGTCAAGACTCATGGAGGAGCCGGATGCCGCGCTCACGGGCGGCGAGGTGTTCTATCTTGCAACGCGCGGCGGCGGGGCGTTTTTCGGAGACGTCGGCGCCTTCTGCGAGGGCTTCGAGTTTGACGCCGCGGTCGTCGATGAGTCCGGA
>CAKSXP010000330.1 GCA_934515035.1 uncultured Oscillospiraceae bacterium | reverse complement strand
CGCTTCTTGCGGCTGTCTGCGGCTTTTACGCCGGTTTCTGTCTGCTGTGGGGAGTGTATTATACCAGCGCCGGATTCATGGAGGACAACGGAATAGAAACACGGGAGTATTCAGTTGATGAGCTGAGTTCTGTTACGCAATATTTTGCGGAGCTCGCAAATGAGTATGGCGATAAAGTGCTTCGAAACAGCGATGGCGTCTTTGACGTGTCTCTTGATGAAATATTTGATGCCGCGCCCGGATTGTATCAAAACGTATCAGAACAGTTTCCATCACTCAAATGGCCTGAAATGCGGGCAAAACCCTTTTTCACCTCCAAACTGCTCAGTCTTATTAACTTTACAGGTTTCTTCTTCCCATTCACCGCAGAGGCCAACATCAACGTTGACAGCCCCTCCTGTCTTATTCCTTCCACCATTGCGCACGAGCTTGCGCACCAGCGCGGTGTTGCATCAGAGGATGAGGCCAATTTTGTAGGAATACTTGCGTCCATGGAAAGCGGAAACGAAACATACATATACTCCGCCTCGCTTTTGGCCTACATACATCTCGGAAACGCCTTGTATAAAGCTGATAATAACGCATGGTCAGATGTATTCCATTCGCTCAACGCCAATGTAAGGTCGGATCTTAAAAGCAATAACGAATATTGGGACCGGTTTGAAACAAAAATCAGCGACGCATCCGATGCCGTGTATACAGGTTTTCTCGAAAGCTATGGTGAGGAGCGCGGGCTGAAGAGCTACGGAGCCTGTATCGACCTGCTGATATCATACTACTTGAAAGAGGCTGAAAGCATAAAGTGACGATCGCATTAGTTATATTAGCTGTATTCCTTGTTTTATATATAGCGGGCACATATGTCATTTTCCGCATTGCATCGGTCCGCACGAAAGAAAAAGCCACAAACGAGAAGGCAGCATGGGGGACCTTCATAGATCTGATCAATTCCGGTATTGAATGGATAACGGCAAAGGATTGCGAGAAAATTGAAATAACTTCATACGATGGACTGAAACTCGCCGCCAGGTTTCTGCCCGCGGAGGATCCACGGGGTACTATAATCCTTATGCACGGATACAGGGCTCCGCTTTATCGTGACTTCGCCTGCGTTTATGAGTATTTCAATTCCCTCGGCTTTAATCTGCTCATCCCCAGCCAGAGAGCGCATGGTGAAAGCGAGGGAAAGTATATCTGTTACGGCGTTAAGGAGCGCTATGACTGCCAGAAATGGGCCGAATATATTTACAGTCGTTTCGGCGCAGAGTCCGATATTTTTCTCGACGGCCTGTCCATGGGATGCTCGACCGTTCTCATGGCGAGTGATCTGAAGCTTCCTGAGAATGTCAGAGGCATTCTGGCCGACTGTGGTTTTACCTCGGCGTGGGATGAACTGTCGTACCTGTTAAAAAGGTATGCACATTTACCGGTGCATCCGATCCTTGACGGCGTTAACCTTATGGTAAAGCTTTTTGCAGGCTTTGCTCTGGATGAATGCTCCACGGTTGATTGTGTGGCACAGACGGATATTCCGATCCTGTTTGTGCACGGCACTGACGATACGTTTGTTCCGTGTGAGTTCAGCAAAGAAAATTATAAGGCCTGTTCCAGCGAGAAAAAGCTTGTTCTTGTCGATGGTGCGGAACACGGAGTCAGCTATTTGGTAGACAGAGACGGCTGTCAAAAAGAAATTGAGGCATTTTTTGAGAGGTATTCTACATGCGCAAAATAATTACATCCGAGTTAAAGGCAGCGGCCCCTGAGCTCAATACGGGAGAACGGATCCTGCTGAGCGGAACGATATATACCGCGCGAGATGCGGCGCACAAGAACATATTTGAGCTTCTTGACAGGGGGGAGGAGCTTCCTTTTTCGCTTTCCGGCGCTGTCATATATTACGCCGGACCTACGGGTGCAAAAGATGGAATGGTCATCGGCTCCTGCGGTCCAACCACATCAAGCCGTATGGATAAGTTCACTCCGCGGCTTCTTGACC
>CAKSXP010000329.1 GCA_934515035.1 uncultured Oscillospiraceae bacterium | reverse complement strand
GTATACAAGGTCTCCAAGGTCGGCACCGTTACCGGCTGCTATGTTCTGGACGGCAAGATCCAGAGAAACTGCAAGGTTCGCGTACTTCGTGACAATGTTGTCGTTTTCGAAGGTGATCTTGCTTCTCTGCGCCGCTTCAAGGATGACGTAAAGGAAGTTGCGTCGGGTTACGAGTGCGGTATGCAGGTCGAAAAATTCAACGATATCAAGGAAGGCGACATCATCGAATGCTTCGTCATGGAGCAGATAAAGGTTTGACCTTTTCGGGTCAGGTGAACAGATAATGCCAAATAACAGAATTTACAGAACGAACGACGATATTCAGCGCGTGCTCAGCAGTCTTCTGCGTTCTATCAAGGACCCGCGCGTCAACCAGGGCATGATAAGCATAACCCGAGTTGACACTACCGGCGATCTGAGATACAGCAAGGTGTATCTCAGCGTATATGGGCTCCAGGACGAAAAGGCACTCAAAAAGGGCCTCAAGTCCGCGTCGGGATGGCTGCGTCATGAGCTTGGACAGAGCCTTGACCTCAGGTATACGCCTGAACTGATTTTTGAACTGGACCGCTCGATCGAGCACGGGGCTCATATAAACGATTTGATCGCGGGACTGAATATAAAAGAGACTCCGGAAAAATGAGCTGGTGAAAAATGACACAAATGCCGCTTGAAACTTTTGCAGAATGTCTGCGTGAGCGTGATAATTTCCTTCTGGTGACGCATCTAAGGCCGGATGGGGACACGCTTGGCAGTGCCGGAGCGCTTTGCAGCGCTCTGCGCCGCCTTGGAAAGATCGCTTTTCTTTACAATAATCCGCAGATAACCGAAAACTACCTTCGCTTTGTCAAACAATATATCGCTCCGGAGAGCTTTTCTCCGGAGTGTGTTGTCGCGGTCGATCTGGCCGACACCGGTCTTTTCCCCGTGGGGTTCGACGCCCCTGTTGATTTCTGCGTGGATCATCATCCGTCCAACAGCGGCTATGCCGGTAAGACTATCGTCTGGGCGGATAAGGCGTCCTGCGGCGAGCTTGTTATGGAGCTTATCAAAACATTGTGCGGCGATGTGACCGCGCAGGAGGCCGATCTGCTGTATATTGCCGTGTCAACGGACTGCGGTTGCTTTGTATACGGAAATACGACCGCGGATACCCACATAGCCGCGGCGGAGCTTATACGGCTTGGAGCCAACCACAAATGGCTCAATCGTGAACTGTTCCGAATGACTTCTGCCGCGCGGCTGAAGCTGGAGGGAATGATCTTTGCCGGGCTTCACAGCTACCGCGACTGTAAGATCAATTTTGCGATCGTGACGCTTGACATGATGGAAAAGGCTCATGCGACGGAAAATGACTGCGACGATCTTGCGTCCCTTGCCGGACGCGTGCGCGGCTCGCTTGTGAGCGTGACGATACGCGAGCTTGAAAAAGGGAAAAGGTGCAAGGTCTCCGTCAGGACCGGCGAAGAGGTCAACGCAAGCGAGGTTTGCGCCGCATTCGGAGGCGGAGGACATGCTATGGCAGCCGGATGTACGATAGACGCGGGCGTGGAGGAGACCGAGCGTCTCCTGCTGGAGGCAATAGAGAAGCAATGGCGGTAAACGGTATATTGCTTGTGGACAAGCCTGCCGGCTGGACCAGTCACGATGTTGTGGCAAAGCTCCGCGGAATATATCATGAGCGGAGGATCGGCCATTCCGGAACGCTTGATCCAATGGCTACCGGACTGCTGGTGGTCTTTATCGGACGGGCAACAAGAGCCGTTGAGTTTGCCGAAAACCATATCAAGGAGTATACGGCCGGCCTTCGTCTGGGGTTGACGACCGACACACAGGACACAACAGGAAACATACTGAGTCAAACAGCCGCATCAGCCGGCGAAAGCGAGCTGGATGCGGCTCTTTCCTCTTTTCGCGGCAGAATAAGTCAGATACCGCCGATGTATTCGGCCGTCAAGGTCGGTGGACGCAAGCTGTATGAGATAGCACGCAAGGGCGGCGAG
>CAKSXP010000328.1 GCA_934515035.1 uncultured Oscillospiraceae bacterium | reverse complement strand
GCCTGGGCGCTGATGAGCGATTTGTCTCGGTACATCGGCTGCCGGAAGGAGGATGTGTACGACGACGCCCGGCATGACTGGCTGATGAACCGGCAGGAGGAACTAAACCAGCAGGCCTTCCGGCTGTCTCAGGCCAGCATCACACAGGCCCGGGAGTTTATTGGCTATCTGATCGACCTGATCCTGCGGCTGGGCTGCCCGGTGAGCCGCCCACTGTATGAAATGGCGGAGGATATTCCCCGTTACGTTTACCGCTGCGCCATGGAGGGACAGTGCTGCGTGTGTCAGCGCAAGGCGGAGATCCATCACCTCGACCGAGTCGGCATGGGGCGCAGCCGGAAACGGATTGAGCATATCGGCCTTCGGTGCCTGCCCCTGTGCCGGATGCATCACATGGAGGCCCACCAGCACGGGGACGGGCCGCTGATGGCAAAGTATCATCTGGAACCGATTTTGATTGACGCGAGGATCGCGGAGAAATATCGATTGGAGAAAGTGGAGGAGAACCGGTTATGAAGGAAAACTCGCTGGATACCCAGTGCAAACATCATCGGATTGTGATTGATTGCGACGGCGATACCACAAGGGTCAGCGTGGTTATCGATGGCAGGGAAACAAAGGAGACCATTGCCCGGCAGACCCCGGAGGGCAAGCCCGGAAGGGAAGTAAAACGTTATGCCAATCCCGGAGAGTATATCAGGATTGTAAACGCTGAAGACGAGAGCGAAGAAAATTATTGCAACGGCGATATTTTGCTGGTCACGGAATATTACGAGGATATCCGTGACGGTTGGGTGATGGCGAAAGGCGCCAATGTTGTTATTGGCCCGGAAGAATACGTAGTGCTGGAAGGATACCCCAGCCATGAGCCGAGCGTTGAGGACAGCGGCAAAGCCTACCGCCGCGCTATGCCGCCGAAGGACGAAATGGAAACGCGAATCCGAAATACAATTTGCCCGGAAAGGGGAGTACGAGCATGAACCAACTGACCATCATTGGAAACCTGACCCGGGACCCGGAAATGCGGCAGACCGCCGACGGAAAGCCGGTATGCACCTTTACGCTGGCCGTCAACCGGCGCGGCAGGGAAGTCGCCGATTTCTTCCGGGTGTCGGCGTGGAACCAGCTGGGTGAGATCTGTTATCAGTATCTGGCCAAGGGTCGCAAGGCGGCGGTGACGGGCATGGTCAGCGCCAGCGCGTGGCAGGGACAGGACGGCAGGGCTCATGCCGGGCTGGAGGTGCTGGCCCAGAATGTGGAGTTCCTGAGCCCGAAGACGGAACCGGCGGCTGCGGGAGGCCCGCCGCCGGAGCCCGGCCCGGGATACACGGAAGTAACGGACGACGAGCTGCCTTTCCATTAAGAGTTATAAGAGATCAGAGAACTCAAAACACCGCAGTACAGTTGACAGCCGGAAAGGCTGCCGCGGGAAGAGAGGAACCAAAGGATGCTGCCATATGTCAAGGTTTTCGGGGATTTGAGCGCAACGGTCGACTTGCTCTCCGACGCCGAGGCGGGGAGGCTTCTGAAGTCGCTGCTGCATTACATCAACGACCGGGAAGATGAGCTGCTCGGACAGGAGAAGCTGGTGTTCGCCATGCTGAAATCACAGATAGACAGAGACGCCGCGAGTTATGCCGCCTATGCGGATAAGCAGCGGGAAAACGGCAGAAAAGGCGGACGGCCCGCAAAAGCCAAGCCTTTTTCAGAAAACCCAAAAAAGCCAAGAAAAAGAAAAAGAAGAAGAAAAAGATAAAGAAAAAGAAAATGCGCGCACGCGCGCGGGCGGCAGCATCACCCCGTTTGTCAGCGAGGAGGAAGCAGACCGGCTGGGCGCGGAGTACACCCGGAATATGCAAACGCTGCTGGCTGCGCTGGAGGACGTTGGCATGAAGCCCACCGCCAGAAACGAGCAGGCGGCGGAGGCGCTGATGGCGCAGTACGGGACGGAAAAGGTGCTGGCGGCCATCGACACGGCGGCGGAACATGACAACCGGGGCGGCGTCAGCTGGGC
>CAKSXP010000327.1 GCA_934515035.1 uncultured Oscillospiraceae bacterium | reverse complement strand
CTTGCCGACACCGCAGAGGATGTTGTCGCCGTCGGCGACTGCGTCCGCGCCCGCAAGAGCTGCCACGCGATGCTCGAGGGCTTCTGGGCGGCGATAGATCTGGCATAACGATCCTTTTAATTTATATTCTCCTCACAGCGGAGCCCCCGTCCCTGCCAGGCGGGGGCTTTCGTCTGTCCGGACGGCGGGGAGGGCGCTTTCCGCGGAAAAATGCGTATATTTTGTGATATTCAAACCCTTTCGTACACAAAATACGGACTCAAATTATTTGGCAAAAATCCACAAAAACATGAGCGAAAATTTTTATAAAAAAGAGAAGTTTTTGCTTGACAGTCCACGAAAAATTTGTTATCTTATATGGGCGCGCTGCGGCAAAGCCATGGCCGAAGTGCGCAAAAACGCGATGAAGCGGGAGATTGCGGCGGTTTTCGCCGGTAACTTCCGTGGAGCATGTCCGTTGCGGAGACGTTACTCCGCAAGTAATCGGGCGGCTGAGATTGCTTTTTGTACAGGCGTATATCGCCTGAGCGAAGAGAAACCGGCCAAAAGCCGGTTTGTTTTTCGGGCAGGGCCTGATACGCACGGTTGTGTGTACAAAAAATGTCTCATCCGTACTGACCACGCGGTTCCCAATGCCGCAAAGAAAAGTACGAAGTACAGGAGGAAAAACACCATATGGCAGCAAAGAAAATGATCCGCATCAGACTCAAGGCCTATGACCACCAGCTCATCGACAAGGCGGCCGAGACCATCGTAGCCACCGCAAAGCGCACCGACGCCCAGGTTTCCGGCCCCATCCCCCTTCCCACCAGGAAAGAGGTCGTCACCATCCTGCGCGCCGTCCACAAGTATAAGGACAGCCGTGAGCAGTTCGAGCGCCGCACCCACAAGCGCCTGATCGACATCATGAACCCGACCCAGAAGACCGTCGAGGCTCTTATGTCCCTCGAGCTTCCCGCCGGCGTCGAGATCGAGATCAAGCTCTGAGTCTTTAACCCGCAGCGAATCACAGCACCCGGCACATTAAAATATGTGCGGGAGACCCAATTTATCAATGACCCAATGTCCGTAGCTTGCGAATACGGACGGGTTAAGTTGCCAGCCTCTGGCCGGGGCGAAAGCTCCGTGACCATGCGAGGTAACCAATAACCTTTAAGGAGGAAATACAATGAAGAAAGCTATCATCGGCAAAAAGGTCGGCATGACGCAGATCTTCGATGAAGCGGGCAAGGTCGTTCCGGTAACCGTCATCGAGGCGGGCCCCTGCGTCGTTGTCCAGAAGAAGAGCGTTGAAAAGGAAGGCTATGCCTCCGTTCAGCTCGGTTTTGAGGATGTTGCTGAGCGCAAGCTCACCAAGCCCGAAAAGGGACACCTCGACAAGGCCGGAACCGGCTACAAGAAGCACCTCAAGGAGTTCCGTCTTGAGAATTCCGACAGCCTGAATGTCGGCGACGAGATCAAGGCTGACGTCTTTGCGGAAGGCGACAAGGTCGACGTGACCGGCATCAGCAAGGGCCACGGATATCAGGGCGTTATCAAGCGCTGGGGCGCTCAGAGGACTCCCACCACCCACGGCGGCGGCCCTGTCCACCGTCACGCGGGCTCCATGGGCTCCTCCTCGGATCCCAGCCGCATTTTCCCGGGCAAGATCGGCGCCGGTCACATGGGCGTCGAGCAGGTCACTGTTCAGAACCTCGATATCGTCAAGGTCGATCCCGAGCTGAACATGATCGTCATCCGCGGTGCTGTCCCCGGCCCCAAGGGCGGAATCGTCTACATCAAGAACACCACCAAGACGATCGTCGAGAAGAAGGGCGCCGCCGGCATCAGCGTCAACCCGCAGAAGGCTTCCGCACGTGTCAACCCGCAGAAGGCCTCCGCACGTACGAAGTAATTAGAAAGGAGAGATTCGAATGCCTAAAGCACTTATGTTCAACATGGCCGGCGAACAGGTCGGCGAATACGAGCTCTCCGAAGCCGTCTTCGGTATCGAGCCTAACGAGGCTGTTCTCCATGAC
>CAKSXP010000326.1 GCA_934515035.1 uncultured Oscillospiraceae bacterium | reverse complement strand
CCATTCCCGCCCGGCTTACAATAAACACAAAAAGCCCCGTGATAAAAGTCTTATCACGGGGTCGGAAAGTGTAAAAAGTTTTATCAAAACCGTCAAAATGATAAAATCAGAGCCTGAACCTTGAAAGAGCCTCGGTCACCGAGCCTTTGATCAGCTTTGCGAGCCTGTCTACTATCTGATGCGGGTCCTCCCGCATGTCGTCTTTGATCCAGTCGAGCATCAGTCCTATAAATATATAGGAATAGATCTGAGCGATGAACTGCTTGTCCTCGTCCCGGACAGTCATGCCGGTGGATTCCTCGTTTATAACATCCAGTACGAGCCTGTCCACCAGCGGCTGCAAATATTTCTCGACCTGTTCTCTGTGTACGCAGCGATATACATTCAGGATAAAGGGTCTGTTGTCCTGTACGGCCTCAAAAATTTGCAGCAGTCCCTGCTGCCATGTATCGTAAGTCTTTTTCTCGTCAAGCGCGCGTCTTGCGTCCTCAAGGCAGGACCATTCCACCAGGTCGTAAATATCCTTGAAATGATAATAGAAGGTCATGCGGTTAATGCCGCAGTCGTCTGCAATGTCGCCCACCGTTATTTTGGTGAGCGGCTTTTTCAGCAGCAAATTCTTCAGCGACTGCTCCAGCGCCCGTTTTGTTACCTGTGACATAGCGATTCACACCTCTCCGGGAACATTTGCGCACCATCATATATCCCTACTGTAAACTGAAACGAAACTGTATGTTATTTTCATAAGTTTCGTTTCAGTTTAGAATTGCCTGCTAAACTTTCTGCGAAAAATGTCGAAATATCTGTTTTTATGGGATTTGACGGACCGGCTGATTACAGTTTATCAGGAAATACGGCCGCGGACAAGCGCCATTTCAAAGAAATGCCGAACAAAGTACTCACAGAAACAGGAATGATTTTTGCAGAGGTGATCGACTTATGGCAGAAAAATATATTCTCTATAATCCGCAAGCAGGCGGGCCGGAAGCGGGAGAAGCTGTAAAAGCCCTGCGGGACGCCAACAAAGGGGCCGCGGCGGTCAATATGTGCCGCATCCTCAGTTATGAAACCTTTTTCAACGGGTTAGAACCGGATGCTTCCGTCATTATTTGCGGCGGAGACGGTACTCTGAATCGCTTCATCAACGATATCAGCGGCATGGAGATACGCAATAAGCTCTACTACTGCCCGACGGGCACCGGCAACGATTTTGCAAGGGACGTCGGGCAAAAGCCGTTTTCAGACCCTGAGGTCTGCCTCAACCCGTATTTTGAAAGACTGCCCTGCGTAAGCGTAAAGGGGAAAAACGAACTGTTCCTCAATAACGTCGGCTTCGGCATCGACGGTTATTGCTGCGAAGTTGGAGAAAAGCTCCGGGAGGAGAACAGAAAAAGAAAAAAGCCGAAGCCGGTAAACTATACGAAAATCGCAATTACCGGTCTGCTCTTTCACTATAAGCCAAAAAAAGCGGCGGTCATTGTTGACGGGAGATGTTATAATTATAAGAGAGTATGGCTCGCCTCTGTCATGAACGGCAGATTCTATGGCGGCGGCATGATGCCGGCGCCGGATCAGGACAGATTGAGAGAGGACGGAAAAGTATCCGTGCTGATATTCCATGACGTGGGCAAGCTTCGCGCCCTGGCGATCTTTCCGTCGATCTTCAGCGGCAAGCACCTTAAACATACGCGGCAGATGACGCTCCTTGAGGGGAAGTCCATTCAGGTCAGGTTTAATGAACCGGCGCCGCTTCAGATCGATGGAGAAGTTGTCCCGGAGGTAACGGAATACACTGTTTTCTCAAGCGCCGTATCGGCGGAGAACGCGAAAAAAAGCAGGGAAATGGCAGCTGTATAAGCGCGGCGTACCGTATATACGGCCTTACCCGAAACCGTTCCGAATGGGCCGGATCATGCGGCCGCGTCTCCAGGGAGGTATTGAATGGTCATTCTGTATGTGCTGCTCGGCATCCTCGCGGCAATGCTGCTGTATGTCGTCTTTCTTGCGGTTTGCAGCCTGTGTGTCGA
>CAKSXP010000325.1 GCA_934515035.1 uncultured Oscillospiraceae bacterium | reverse complement strand
ATGTCCCGCAGTGAGGTCGTAAGTTTTTTCAGCTGCGAAGATATTTCGCCGCAGTATTTCAAGAAGTACATCAACTCCGCCCTTCACCAAAATTTGCAGCGCTATGCGGTATCCCGTTCCCCTGTGCTGATCCTTGGTGAGATCAGCACACACAAGGATCGGGCCGCAAATGTTCTGTATTCCAACGGTCTGCATCGTGACCACCCCCTTTGTGTGGTGGATTGCGACCGGGCGGACAGCAAATTCTGGAAGAGCTTTCTAACGCGAACGGACTCCCCGCTATACGACGCCGGATGCACTTTCTATTTTAAAAACTGCAACTGTCTTACGAAGGAACAGTCGGACTCTCTGGCTCGGCATATCCTATCAGGAGGAAACAATCGATTTCTGTTTTCGGTCGTTACAGATACTCCTCAAGCTGAGGACTGTCCCATCTGTCGGGTTCTGCGCCAGCAATACTCCTGTTTGACGCTGCGAATGCCCCCTCTGCGGGAACGCGTCTTTGAAATCCCGGCTCTGTGCAGCCTCTACCTCAACGAGTTTAATGCTGAAAGCGCCCATCAAGTCATCGGTTTTGTTCCGGAGGCGATGGAGCTTCTGCAAAGCTATCCGTGGCCCGGAAATATGGACCAGTTAAAACGCGTCATACGACAGTTAACGCTGACGGCGGAGCGATCCTATATTTCCGCCGAAAGCGTCCGACAGCAATTGTTGTTGGAGTCCCCTCAGCCTGCGGCCAAGGCTCCGACATTTGACACAAATCGTACGCTGGAGGAGATGACCCGCGAACTGGTAGAGATTGCCCTGCGCCGAGCCCACGGCAATCAAAGTCAGGCGGCGATGAGGCTCGGCGTAAGCCGCTCCACTCTGTGGCGGATGCAGCGCAAAGAAAAGTAAATGTCAATTTGCTATAAACTGCGGCGGTTTCTGAATGAGCGGCTGCCTGTATATAGCAGCAAATGTATCCCACCGGATATATATAGAAGCGGCATTCACTAATGCGTTGTATCTCTTTCCTTTGACTTCTTGACGCAAAGCAATAATGCCACTATAACTAAACTCATTCTAACGAAATGAAAAGCCGAAATTGAAACGCTTTAGCCCCGTCATTTAAGCGCTGGCGAAGTAATTTTTAAGAGGCCTCGAGTTCGTCTTGTCTTCTGCTTCGGCATATGGTATTCTTATCTCATAAATACCTACACATATAGGTATTCTAAGGAGGTGCAGAGCTGTGACTTTACACCAGCTGCAATACTTCGCGGAGATTGTGCGTCAGCGCAGCTTCACCCGGGCTGCCCGGCAGCTTCATATCAGCCAGCCCGCACTGAGCAAAAGCGTGCGCCTGCTGGAGCAGGAGTTTGAAGCCGAATTCATCGACCGAAACGCCAAGGACTTTGCGCTCACCGACAGCGGCGCCTTGTTTTACGAGTACGCGCAAAAGCTGCTGGCTTTTACAGACGCCCAAACCCGGGAGATCCGGCAGCGCATTCAAAGCGCCGCCGACACCCTGCACATCGGAATTCCTCCCACCTCCGGCTCCATTTACTATCACACCCTCATCAGCCAGTTTCAGGCGACCTACCCGGATATTGTTCTGCAGATCACGGAGGTACCATCCCGGCGCATCCTCTCCCTTCTGGATGAAGGGCAGTTGGACCTGGGTGTTGTACTGGAGCCCATATCCCGGGAAGCGTATGTGACCCGGCCGGTGGTGCGGTCGGAGATCGTGGCGGTGGTCTCCCGGGATCACCCGCTGGCCGGCTGCGGAACGATCAGCCTGTCCCGGCTGCGGGATGAGCCTCTACTGATGATCTCCCAGGACTTCATGTTCAGCGGCGTGGTGGAGAGCCTGTGCCGTCAGGCGGGCTTTGCGCCCCAAGT
Source organism: uncultured Oscillospiraceae bacterium (assembly GCA_934515035.1). GTDB lineage: Bacteria > Bacillota > Clostridia > Oscillospirales > Oscillospiraceae > CAKSXP01. The sequence goes on along the minus strand of CAKSXP010000325.1, from coordinate 147 downwards.
GGCCTTTGAAAGCTCCCAGTGGGATCTGCTCTATGAGATGGCTCTGGACGGCCGGGGCGTGGCTTTCTTCCCGAAAGCGCTTATGGACAAGCATCCCCGGTCAGAGTCCGTATGCTTGCATCTGCAGGACCCTGCCGCCCCCTGGAT
>CAKSXP010000324.1 GCA_934515035.1 uncultured Oscillospiraceae bacterium | reverse complement strand
ATCCCGAATATGGCGCAGACAAAGCACAGCGAGAAAAGCAGCAGGTCCGCGCGCTTGAGAAAGTCCTTTATATAAGTGAAGGCTTTTTTCATAAAGGCTCCTTTGAGAAAAAACGGGCTGAATGGAATTTCAATAGATTCTATCACGTTTCGGGACTTTACGCAATTATGAATTGATGTTATTATCAGGTCAGGCTGACAGGCGGCGGAAGCGGGCTCCTGCCGGCGTATACTGTGCAATACCGGAGGGCATTATGGCAGACCACAGCGGACACAGACAGAGAATGAAAGAGAGATTCATCAGATATGGCCTCGACAACTTCAACGATGTCAATGCGCTGGAGCTGCTGTTGTTTTTTGCGATACCGAGGGGCGACACCAATCCTCTGGCGCACGATCTCATCGACCGGTTCGGCAGCCTGAACGCGGTCATGAGCGCGCGCCCGGAGGAGCTTATGAAGGTCAAAGGCGTGGGACAGACCACCGCCATGCTCATAAAGCTTGTCCCGGAGCTGAGCCGAAGATACATGATGTCGTTTTCCGACAGCGTAACGACCTTCAACTCGACGAGCGAGCTCGGCAAGTTCTTTGTGCCGAGGTTCATGTTTATGCGGGACGAAGAGCTCCACATCATGTGCCTTGACGACATGAACCGTATGCTGTATTGCAACAAGCTGTTCAGCGGAGTGCCGAATTCGGCCGAGATAAACATCCGCAAGATCGCCGAGGTCGCCATCAGCACCAACGCGACTCAGGTGGTGCTGGCGCATAACCATCCGGACGGAGTTGCGATCCCTTCACAGGATGACCGAAACCTGACGAGGAAGATACAATTGGCGCTCATGCCGATGGGGATACAGCTGCTGGATCACATAATCGTGGGAGGCGACGACTTTGTCTCGCTGCGGGAAGATTCCAAAATGTCGAGGTGAGCCTGCATAGATGGAATTATTCCTGCAAAAATGACAGCATATGCGGATAAAAAGGGAATAATGCTGTTATGTAAACCATATTGCGCGATGGCAAAAAGATTGTGATGCACTTTCAGACTTTGCTAAATATAGGTAATTTCGCCTGCGTTTTAGAGCTATCAAGGAAAAATCAATGTTGAAAACCCTGTTGAAAATGTTTATAACTCTCTGAAAACAATGCCGGCGCATAAGAATTATGTAAATCGAAAACGGCAGCAAGACAGATAATATTATCGAAATTATGTAAACCGTGTTCGCTTTTGGCGATAAATATTAACGACTGAGTATACAAAGTTAGCGCAGCCGGATGCAGCACAAAATTTCAAAAATACATCTTGTAATATCAAAATGAAGGGATGGCTTCCAGCGCCCGGATGCAGGAAATCAAAATTTTTAACGTTGACAGACGAGACAGTATGTGCTAGAATATCAAAGCTGTAAAAAACAGAAAACGCTGGTATAGCTCAGTCGGTAGAGCAGCTGATTCGTAATCAGCAGGTCGTGTGTTCGAGTCACATTACCAGCTCCAGTCCCGTGAAATCGGACGATTTCACGGGACTTCTTTATTCTTTTCTGTTCTACAATCTGAGAAATCGCCAGCAAAATTCTGAAATTTTGCCACTGCGTTAGTCTTCAGCTTCTCTTATAATTAATAAAATGTTTAAGTTAGGAGGGCGTATTATGACGGAACGCACATTGGATTTAACTACCGGCAGTATTCTGGGGAAAATGCTCCGATTTGCACTGCCGGTGCTTGCGGGAAATTTACTGCAGGAAGCCTACAACGTAGTCGATACGCTGATCGTCGGACAAACTCTGGGTGTGGCAAAGCTGGCGGCCATCGGTGCGACCGGGCCGCTGAATATGCTGGCAAGCGGCCTTATTATGGGCATTACTGCCGGATGCGCAGTGCCGACCTCGCAGTACTACGGCGCGGGTGATGATGAAAAAATAAAACGAAGCGTAGCAGCACATATTCTGATTGCAGTTGTTCTTGGGATTGTCATGACTCTCGGCTTTTCCCTGAGTGTAGCGCCGCTTCTTCGGCTGCTGAATACCACAG
>CAKSXP010000323.1 GCA_934515035.1 uncultured Oscillospiraceae bacterium | reverse complement strand
ATCCTGCTCTGAGCTTGTAACTCATAGCTATAAGGTTTCTTTTCTTGATGAAATGGGTATAGCCGTTTCGACTGCGAGAGCCGGAAATGTTATCGGCGGAGGAGATTTTGCTAATGACAGAATTATTCCGGATTGCGTAAGAGCGGCAAAAAATAAAGAAACGATAATTGTCAGAAATCCTTATTCCACAAGGCCTTATCAGCATGTTTTAGAGCCGCTTGCGGCTTATCTGATGATTGCTGCGAAACAATATGAAGATATAAAATATGCAGATTATTATAATGTCGGCCCCGATGAATGCGACTGCGTTACAACGGGCGACCTTGTGACTCAGGCGGTCGGCATGCTCGGTTACCGCACGGAGCTTAAATCCGGCTTCGATTTCGGGCTCCGGTTCACGGAGGACCCCGCGCCCGTCAGCTGGAGCGCCGCCGGAGAGATCGTGGTCGATTTCGGCTTCAAGACGAGCACATTTACATATGACTCCGCGGCGGACAGCTATACGATGGTGCAGTACGGCCAGCAGTTTATCGACGGCAACACCGGCGAAGCCGTGCCCTTTGCCAACGTCATCGTCATTTCCGCCGACACCGTGACCCTCGACGATTACGGCAGACTCGGCGTCACGCTGACAGGCTCCGGAAGCGGCCACCTTTACAGAAACGGCAAAACCGCGGACATAAGCTGGTCCCGCTCCGCCGAGGGCGAGCCCTTTGTCTATAACCTCTCCGACGGCAGCACAGCCGAGCTTGGCGTCGGACGCACCTTCATCTGCGTCATTCCGTCCGGCAGCGGCACAGTCACCGTGTCATAAACAGTCTATCCCGCGATACCATTTGGTATTGCGGGATTTTTTTGACCGCCGCGAGCCCGGAACCGCCTTTTATATCTTGTAAACATGTGAAAAACAGTATATAATACTTGTCTACGTCATAAAACATGGTTTTGGAGTGAATGAACATGGAAGAGACTTCTAAAAACTTTATTCATACATTTGTCGAGGAGGACATCGCCCCCGGCGGCCGCTTTGCCGGGATGCAGGTGCACACCCGTTTTCCGCCCGAGCCGAACGGATATCTCCACATCGGCCACTGCAAGGCGCTGATAATCGATTTCGGAACGGCAGAGAAATACGGCGGTATCTGCAATCTCCGCATGGACGACACCAACCCCGCCAAGGAGGATACGGAATACGTCGACGCTATCAAGGAAGATATCCACTGGCTTGGCTTCGACTGGGGAGACCGCTTCTTCTATGGCAGCGATTATTTTGAAAAGGATTACGAATACGCCGTTGAGCTGATCAAAAAAGGTCTTGCCTACGTCTGCGAACTGACGGCCGAGGAGTTCTCCAAATTCCGCGGCGATACGACCCATCCCGCGGTAAGCCCCTACCGCGACAGGCCGGTCGAGGAAAACCTCGACCTCTTTGAGCGCATGAAAAACGGTGAATTTCCCGAGGGGAAATACACTCTGCGCGCGAAGATCGACCTGGCCTCCGGCAACTTCAACATGCGCGACCCGGTGCTTTACCGCATCCGGTATACGGAGCATCACCGCCAGGGCACGAAATGGTGCATCTATCCGATGTATGACTTTGCCCATCCCATACAGGATGCGCTGGAGGGCATAACCCATTCGCTGTGCTCCCTTGAGTATGAAGATCACCGCCCGCTGTACGACTGGGTCGTGAACAATCTTACGCTGCCCAGCAAGCCGCGCCAGATCGAGTTTGCGCGTCTCGGCATCAACTACACCGTCATGTCCAAGCGCAAGCTGAGACGGCTCGTCGAAGAGGGGCTTGTCTCCGGCTGGGACGATCCGCGCATGCCGACGCTCTGCGGTCTGCGCCGCCGCGGCTACACGCCTGCCGCCATCCGCAGCTTCTGCGAGCGTATCGGCGTTTCAAAGGTGAACTCGACGGTCGAGTACGGCTTCCTTGAATACTGTCTGCGCGAGGATCTTAACTCGCATGCACAGCGCGCCATGGGCGTTCTCCGCCCGGTCAAGCTCACTATCACCAATTATCCGGAG
>CAKSXP010000322.1 GCA_934515035.1 uncultured Oscillospiraceae bacterium | reverse complement strand
CGTTTACACCTGCAAGCGCTGCGAAGATACTTACACCGAGGCGATAATGCCTACGATTGCCGTAAAGCTCAATGTCGGCGAGACATACACGTTCAGCACGGACAATGCGGAAGTCACCGAGGAGATCGACTCCGCCATTGCGTCAATGAGAGTTGATGTGAACAGCGCCGGCTATGATCTGGTATCCAGCCTTACTGAAGGCGATTATCTGCTTGTCTGCGGCGGCAGCGTTCTTACCACCGGCTCTTCCACCTATTACAGCTCGTGGGACGGCGCCGGAACTGTCAACGGCCTTTCCTGCACAACGTACAATTCTTCCGCTGATTACGACAGCTATCTCTGGACGATAACTGCCGAAACAGGCGGCTATACGCTCCGGAGCAGCGACGGACGCTATCTCAACATTACGGCGGGCAGCAGATCGAGCAGCATTACGCTCTCGTCTGAACCTCAGATACTCACGATCACAGATCTTGGAAGTACGTTCTCCGTTGCATACGGCAATACGTACCTTGACCGATACAGCTCGTCGTTTGTCGGCGCCTATCCCGGCGGCGCAAACGCCAATGAGCAGTGGTATTTCTACAAGGCGGAAGCGGCAAGCTATGACGTGACGATAACGGGCGTATCCGCCGGAAAAACGGCCGCAGTCATCGGCGGGACGCGCTATGAGATCGACGTACATGCCCATGACTATACCGCCGAGGTCACGTCCAAAGCGACATGTACGGAAGCGGGATCCGTGACGTACACCTGCGAGGAATGCGGCGAGTCCTATACGGAGACTATCCCGGCGACCGGCCATGACTATTCCCGCACAGAGACGGACGACGCTTATATCTACACCTGCGCTAACTGCGGCGGCAGCTACTCTGAGCCCAAGGTGACCACGACATACAACTCCGTATCCGCAATAGCGTCCGGAAACACGTATGTCATAACGGTCTATTCCTCCGGAAAGTACTACGCCGTAACGCATAACGGCACTTCGCTTGGCGTCGAGGCAGTCACCGTATCCGACGGAAAGATCACATCTGATGTTGCCGAAAATATGCTCTGGAACTATTCCGGGAACAGGTTCAGCTTCACCAGCGGCGGTTCGACATATTATCTGTATAAGTCCGGTTATTCCTCGCTCAGGATCGGCACATACGGCACAAACGCATCGTACAGCAACCACAGGCTCGGCTTCAGCAACTATTATCTGCGTTATGCCAACGGTTCGCTCTCTCTCAGCAGATTCAACTACACCGCGTGCTATATGTTTGAAGAAACAAACTGAACAGGAAAACAGTTAAAGATCGGCTTAGCTCACACCATTTTATATGGTGTGAGCTTTTTATAGCCGCTATTGCAAAAAGAGTATTGCCGGGGATTGTTCTGCTTGAAGAGCGGGGGCGTTGATGTTATAATCTAAACGCTGACAGCTCCCGAAGTCTTTGTGCTGCGGTCCATATAAAACGGATATGATGACCGGATAAGCCGGGACTTTGGGAAAGGAGAAAGAGCGGCGGAGAATGATATGTATATCACGACTCGTGGCCTTGTTATAAGAGAGGTCAATTATAAGGAAGCAGATAAAATACTGACCGTGCTGACGGATACGGAGGGAAAACTTACCGTATCCGCCCGCGGAGCGCGGCGCAAGGGGTGCAGATATTCCGCTGCGACCCAGCTGCTCTCTTTTTCCGAGATGACGCTGTTCGGAAACAGAGGACGCTGGTCGCTGAATGAGGCGGAAACGCGTGAACAGTTTCTGGGACTGCGTGAGGATATAGTAAAGCTTGCTCTGGGCTCATATATGGCAGAGGTCCTGGAGGCTGTTTCGGCCGAAGATATGCCCGATCCTCAGGTGCTGCAATGCGGACTCAACAGCCTGTACGCACTCAGCAGCGGACTGTGTCCGCCGGAACAGGTGAAGGCGGTGTTTGAGCTGCGTCTGATGTGCCTGTCGGGCTACGAACCGGATGTTTCCGCCTGCTGTGTCTGCGGAAAGACCGAACCCGCGGAGCCTGTCCTGAACATAGAAGGGGGC
>CAKSXP010000321.1 GCA_934515035.1 uncultured Oscillospiraceae bacterium | reverse complement strand
TAACAGGCTATTCCTTAGGAGGGTGATTCTTAAGAGGGGCGGCTTGCAAAAGCCCCTCTTAAGCCTGTTCTTTTGGGCACTTTTCTTGCAGGAGCAAGAAAAGCGCCTCTGCGAAGCAAACCCAGCCTGGTAAGGCTGAGAGAAAAAATAGAAAGACAAGCGGAAAAGTATGTCCCTCTGAAAGAGACCTATGCTCGGTTGAGCTAAAAGGAAAAAATAGAAGCAAAAAGGTAAAAATAATAAAAATAATATTACTCTGCTCTCAGTCTTACCGGCAGTATCATATACAAAAAGCTGTCGTTATCTTCCTCAGCGGGCTTTATGATGCAGGGCGTCGAGCCGGTATTGAAGCAAAGCCTCAGCTTGTCGGCGGGAGCGACCTTCACCGCGTCGAGCAGATAGCGGTTGTTGAAGCCGATCTCAAGCCCGTTTCCGCAACCCTCGACGGCGCAGACGTCCTCCGCCTTTCCAAGCGGCGTGACGCAGTTGAAATATATCTCGTTGTCCCTGATGGTGCAGCGGAGGGGATTTTTCGTTTTCTCGTCGATGATGAGGGAAACGCGGTCCGCGACCCTGTAAAGCTCGGTCCTGGACGCGACGACCGTGAAGGCAAACTCGGTCGCAACGCTCTTGCGGTAATTGAGAAATTCTCCCTCAAGGCGGCGGGATATTATAACGGTGTCGCCGATGGCAAAGGATATGTGCTTCGCACCGACGCAGATCCTGACCTTTTCGTCGCTGTCGGCGCAGATCTTCTCAACGTCGGAAAGCGCCGTTCCGGGCACTATAAAGCTCTCGACAGCCTCGCCCTCCATGTCCTCGCGGCGCATCGCAAGACGGTATCCGTCCACGGTAACGACGGAGAGCTTGCCGTCCCCCGTCTCGAACAGCGCGCCGGTGTATATCGGGCGGGCCTCGTTGTCGGAAACGGCGAACAGCGTTTCGCTTATCATGCTGCGAAGGGTGTTCTGCGGTATGGAGATGCTCTGGCGGTCCTCGACAGCCGGAAGCTCCGGATAATCGTCGGAGCTGGTGCCCATGATGGAGAACTCCGCGTTTCCGGCGGCTATGGTCGTCATCATGTCTCTGCCCGTTTCGACAGTGACTATGCCGTCCGGCAGGCTGCGGACGATGTCGCCGAAGAGCTTGGCGCTGAGAATGACGGAGCCGGTGCTCACGACATCGGCGGAGAAGTTTGTGTATATGCCCTTTTTGAGGTCGTATCCGGTGATGCGGACGTTGGCGCCGACCTCGATCAGCAGGCCCTCCAGCGCCGGGATGGGACTTTTCGCGCTGGCCGCGCGGGACGCAGTTGTTATGGCGTTCTGAAGCATGTATTTTTCGCAGGTGAATTTCATTGTTCGTTACCTCTCTTTTTTTCTCGAAGAGAAAGATAGATAGAATAATTCTTAGTAGTTTTAGTAGTAGTAGAAAAAACTGTGGAAAAGTTCAAAAATGTCTTGAATTATCTCGGTTTTTGCTGTTGACTCAAATGTTTAAAACCATCGCGGGTTTTGAACACGGAATTTACCGGAATTTTTGCACACATTTTTCAACATATTTGTTTTAAACACTGATGAAAAAACTGTTGACGGTGTTGAGCCACAAAATGTTTAAATGTTTAAAACCGGATGTTAATTTCTCGAATTAATGTTGGAAGTTATGTCGCGGATAGCGCCGGGCATCTCGGGATCCTCCTTGAGAAGATCCTCCACCTTGCGTATGGAGTTGAGGACCGTGGCGTGGTTTCTGTCCTCGTATTCCGCGCCGATGTCCTTGAGCGAGAGGTTCGTCAGATTGCGCATCAGATACATCGACACCTGGCGCGCGAGAGCAAGATTCTTGCTGCGGCGCTGTCCCCTGAGGTCCGCGGGATCGAGGGAATAATACCGCGCGGTCTCTTCGATTATGATCTCCGGCGTCGGGACATAGGCGCCGATGCGGATTATATCCTTGATGGCTCTCTTGACGGAGTTTATCGTTATCGTGTCGTCGAGAATGTCGCGGTAGGCCGTGAGGCGCTTGACGACGCCCTCTATCTGGCGGACGT
>CAKSXP010000320.1 GCA_934515035.1 uncultured Oscillospiraceae bacterium | reverse complement strand
ACAACCATAGGCAGGCAACGTACGGTCAAAGAGATGGCCGAAATGCTTAAGGATACGGAAAGCGATTTGCAGGTTGATGAAAAGCTGCTGAATCTTGTCTATTACCATTATTACGCAAAAGGTATGACAGAGCCTATGACTTTGTCTGAATTTGTCGGTTTTCTTTCGGACACGGCTTCAGCCGATCCGATGCTCTTTGCCTATGTTGACGAAGCCTCTTTGGCACAGCTTACGGCGCTGAAATCACTGACCGATAAAAACAAACTGACCTCTCCTTTGTCGTCCGATGCCCTCGCGCGGACACTCGGTATGGATGCGGGACAGACGTCGCAGCTATTTATGCTGCGCTACGGCGTGGAGTACACTCCGGACAAAGCCATGTCGCTTTATGAGTTTGTTTCCTTCTTAACGGAGAATGTTCTTACCGACCCTCAATATGCCTCTATGTTTGACAATGCCGCAAAATCAAAGCTTTATCAGACGAAGACGGTTGCCGACGCCGCTTTAAGCGACAAGGAATTCACGGCTGATGAAATGGCCGGATTTCTCGGTAAAACGAGCGATAAATTTGACGAGAGCACGGTGGAGCTGCTCTATCTGTACAATGCAAGCCTTAAACAGGAAGATGCACAGGGCACCATGTCTTTGGAAGCTTTTATAACGCATATTGAAAAACTGGTTTCCGAGCCCTCGTTTTCGTCTCTGCTTACCGACGAACAGAAAAACGGTATTGTAAAGGCGAGAGAGCAGCTCGACGACGGAACGCGACAACTTAAAGGTGAAAAGCATTCCCGTATGACTGTCACGACCAAATTACCGGTTGAGTCGGAGAAAACCTCGGCGTTTGTAAAGGATACGACCGAGATGTGCGATGAAAAGCTCTCCTGTGAATATCATCTTATAGGCAACAGCGCGATGGTGGACGAAATGGAGTCCGGCTTCAGCCACGAACTGCTGCTTATTACGCTGCTTACCGCCGTATCCATTTTCATCGTGGTCGCACTGACCTTCCGTTCGCTTGCAATACCTGCAATTCTCGTACTGATTGTCCAGTGCGGTGTATTTATCACCGTATCGGCATTGGGGGCGGTCGGGGGATCCATGTACTATCTGGCGCTTCTTATTGTGGAATGCATTCTCATGGGGGCAACCATCGACTACGGGATTCTGTTCACAAGCTATTACCGGGAAATGCGGGCGTAGCTCCCTGTGGGCGAGGCACTGATCGGCGCTTATAAGGGCAGCATCCATACAATTCTCACCTCGGGCACCATTATGGTGCTGATTACGGCGGTGATAGGCCCTCTGTTCGGCAGCCCGACAATTGAGCAGATCGTCCGAACGCTGTCGGTGGGCTGCGCCTCCGCTTTGTTTCTTATCCTGTTTGTCCTTCCCGGCATACTTGCCCTGTGCGACAGGCTTGTGGTCGGAAAAGGAAAGAAGGGTCAGACCGAGTAATCCATCCGCAGGAAACGCAGCGCGCAGAACAGCCGAGAATGGACTGTTCTGCGCGCTTCTTTTCTGTTGTGGCGGCGAGTAAATCCGCGCCGTCAAACGGGTTGAAGTGAACTTCGGTTTATGCTATACTGTAACACACAGGATGTGCGCGAAGCCGATTGGTCGAGAGAAACAGAAAAAACATTCAGGGACAGCTCCTTGGTTGGCTGCAAAAAGCCCATCAAGCGCTCTTTTGCCTGCGAGAGAAAGCGAGGATCTTACCCCGTGAAACGAAACACCAAACAGCTGCTTCCGATGATCTTTGTTTTTACGGTCATCGCGGCGGCATACGCTTGCCGGATGCTCGCCAAATTTGATATCGGCGGGAGCTATTTGAATTATGTGCGCGCCGCCCTTTATTTTTGTCTGTTTTCTCTGTGGGGGGTTTCTCTTGATCGCCGCATTATACAGAAACAGACGCTACACTGTCTTCGCATAACGGCCGCTCTGATGATACTGTGGCTTATTCTGCGAACGCTGAAATACGAGGTCATTACCGACCTGACGGCGGCGCGGTATGTGTGGTACCTTTATTATCTGCCGATGCTGGTCATTCC
>CAKSXP010000319.1 GCA_934515035.1 uncultured Oscillospiraceae bacterium | reverse complement strand
GGGCATGGTGTTCCAGAAACCCAACCCGTTTCCGATGAGCATTTACGACAACATCGCCTATGGCCCGAGAACACACGGCGTTACCGGCCGTGCCAAGCTGGATGATATCGTGGAGCGCTCTCTGCGCAGCGCGGCCATCTGGGATGAGGTCAAGGACCGGCTGAAGAAAAACGCGCTGGGACTGTCCGGCGGCCAGCAGCAGAGACTCTGTATCGCGCGTGCACTCGCCGTGGAGCCGGAGGTGCTGCTGATGGACGAGCCCACGAGCGCGCTGGACCCGATATCCACATCCAAAATCGAAGAGCTTGCAATGCAGCTCAAGGAAAAGTATACTATCGTTATAGTCACTCACAACATGCAGCAGGCCGTCCGCATTTCCGATAACACAGCGTTCTTCCTCTTGGGCGAACTGATAGAATACGGCAATACGGAAAAGCTTTTTGCACATCCCGGAGATAAACGGACCGAGGATTACATCACGGGGAGGTTTGGATGATGAGAAGCAGATTCGACGAACAGCTTGCGCGTCTGAACACGGAGCTGATAGAAATGGGCGCCATGTGCGAGGAAGTGATCGCTCTCGCCGCAAAGGCGCTGATGGAGGGAGACACGGTGCTTGCATCCGGTATACCGCCGCGCGACGTGGAGATCGACCGCATGGAGCGGGACATAGAGTCGATGTGTCTCAAGCTCCTTTTGCAGCAGCAGCCTGTGGCCCGGGACCTGCGCCAGATATCCGCCGCTCTGAAAATGATAACGGACATGGAGCGCATCGGTGACCAGGCCGCGGATATAGCGGAGATAATAACCTTTATGAACGGCCGTTCGGGAGAAGAGTGCGGCTATATCGGCGAGATGGCCAGAGCCACGATCAGAATGGTCACCGGAAGTGTTGACGCATATGTCAAACAGGATACCGAACTTGCCGCATCCGTAATATCTCACGATGATGTTGTGGACGACTATTTTACAAAGGTCAAAAGCGCGCTGATCGGACTTATAGCAAAGGACCCCTCGGACGGAGAATATGCGCTTGACCTTCTGATGATCGCAAAATATTTTGAACGCATCGGAGACCATGCGGTGAACATTGCGGAATGGGTGGTGTTTTCCGTGACCGGCGTTCATAACGGGGAGGAATGACAGATGATCTGGTGTGTTGAGGACGACGCCAGCATCCGTGATATTGAGGTTTATACGCTTACATCCATGGGCTTTGAAGCCAAAGGCTTTTCCGACGGCTCGGAGCTTCGCGCGGCTCTCAGGGAGGAGAAGCCGGAGCTTATCATACTGGACGTCATGCTGCCCGGAGAGGACGGCGTTGAGATACTGAAGTTCCTGAAAAGCGATCCGGCCATGTGTGATATCCCGGTCATCATGGCAACGGCGAAGGGAATGGAATATGACAAAATACAGAGTCTGGACCTTGGCGCGGATGATTATCTCGTAAAGCCCTTCGGCATGATGGAGATGGTCTCGCGCGTTAAGGCCGTTCTGCGCCGCTGCCGGCCCGCACAGGTCCAGCATCTGCTGAAGGCGGGCGGACTTGTCCTGAATCTCGATGAGCACACCGTCTCCGCGGACGGAAAGCGCATCACGCTTACATATAAGGAATATGAGCTTCTTCGCCTGTTCCTGTCCCACCCGGGCATCGCGTTCACGCGCGACCAGCTTTTCAATGAGATATGGGGCGCGGACTATGTCGGAGAAACCAGGACCGTTGATATGCACATACGCACGCTCCGGCAAAAGCTCGGAGAATATGCCGGAATGATAGAAACCATACGCGGAGTGGGGTACAGGCTGGAGGCAGAGACATGACAAAGAAAATTTTTCAGGCTATCATGATCGCGGCCGGAGCCGTTCTTCTGGCGAGCCTGGTCATAATCCTGGGCTGCCTGTATGACTATTTTGGCAACGTACAGGAGCGACAGCTGGAGGACGAGCTCAGTCTTGCGGCGGCTGCGGTGGAGGAGGACGGGCTTGAGTATCTTGAAGATATCAGCTCGGATAGATACCGTCTGACGTGGCTTGCGGAAAACGGCGATATACTGTATGACAC
>CAKSXP010000318.1 GCA_934515035.1 uncultured Oscillospiraceae bacterium | reverse complement strand
AAAAGCGCTGTCAATGCAAAATCCATGCCCTTTGTGTTAATGGTCATCGCCTCGCCTAAAAGCGCGCCGATAACGGTGCCGGCGACCCAATAGATCCAATCCAGAAAAGAAACGCAAAAATAGAACTGCTTGTCCGAAACAGTTTCCGGAGGTTCGCAGCAGCTGACGACCGAATAGGTCTCGTCCGTCAAGGCAAAAATCAGGAACGGCCGCAGCTTTCCAAGCCCGCGATATTTTTCCAGCATCGATATTCCATAAAAAATATGGCGGGCGTTGACCATGAGGCTGAGTAGGAACGCGCTCAGCGGATCAAAAGCCGTTGTCAGAAGCGTTATTGCAACATATTGCATGCTCCCGCAGAAAGCAAACATGCTCATAAGGGCCGACCACAGAACGCCATAGCCTTTGTCGCTCATGAGCATACCGTAAGCGGCGCCGAGAATCAGATAGCCGGTCAGAACAGGGATCGTCGTCGGAAAGACCGCCTTCAATACTGAAAAGCTTTTCTTCATGACCGTCTCGCACCCGCTGCCGACACACTCGCTATGAGCCTGCCGGATATATCCTTTATTTCAATAAGGAACATGGCTGTGGTTTTTCCGGATCTCAGGCATTTCGCTTCGGAAAACAGCTTCCCGCCGTCTGCCGGGGCTAAGTAGCTTATCTGGCTGGTCAGCGTAACAGTCGGCGCATTGTCTGTGTTGGCGGCAACGGCGAAGGTGAAATCCGCGAGCGTAAACAGCGCCCCTCCCATTACCTTCCCGTTTGCGTTCAAATGTGTGCGGTTCGGTTCAAGGGAGCATATGGCATGATCCTTTTCTGCCAGTTCAATTTTAATTCCCGTGGTTTCGGTGGCGTATATGTCTCCGGCAAAAAACTCACGGGCAGATTTGGTGCGGTTCATTGTATCATCTCCACAAATATGTTTGATTCTATCAGATTTATGATGAATTACAACTCAGCATAATGTTGAAATTTGCCCCATTATACTGTATAGTATTAGTAATAATAGTCATAAATATGGAGGTAATCATTTGGGCGCTTCAATACAAAACAGAATGACCGAGGGCCGCATAGTACCCCAGCTTATCAAGTTTGCGCTGCCTCTTCTTGTTGCAAACTTTCTCCAGCAGTTTTATGCACTGGTAGACATGCTGGTCGTCGGCCGATTTGTTGGCAGCACCGGTCTCTCTGCGGTTACGATCGGACAGAACGTTTCTTTTATTCTGACCTTCGTCTGCACAGGTCTCACTGTTGGCGGGCAGGTCCTTATCGCACAATATGTCGGAGCCAATGACGAAAAAGGAAAATCACAGGTCATAGGTACGCTCATGACAATGTGTGTGGTGGGCGCACTCATAATGGGCGTTTTTACGCTTGCCATCTACAAAACGGTACTTATATGGATGGATGTTCCTGCGGAGGCTATGAAAGATGCGCAGGAATACACTTTTGTGTCTATTCTCGGGGTTTTCTTTATCTTTGGGTATAATGCGATCTGTGCCATCCTCCGCGGCATGGGAGACTCGAAGCGTCCGATGCTCATAATAGGCATTGCAAGCGTCTGCAACATTCTGCTAGACCTCCTGTTTGTCGGCCCGCTGAAGATGGGGGCAATGGGCGCTGCTCTTGCGACCATTATCTCGCAGGGCGTTTCCTGCGTTATTGCCGCTGTATATCTCTATAACAGACGCGAAAGCTTTGGCTTTGACTTCAAGCTTCAAAGCTTCAGACCGAATGCCGCCAAGCTCCGCGCAATACTGAAAATCGGAGTTCCCACGGCTATTGAGATGGTCATTGTAAACCTCTCTTTCATGTTCGTCGTAAAACTGATAAATGCATACGGAGTATCCGCCACCGCGGCATATGGCGTCGGCGAAAAGGTTTGCGGAATACTGCGCATCATGGCCTCTGCCGTCGGTACAGCTGCCTGCACGATCGAAGGGCAGACAATGGGTGCAAACAACCCAAAGCGCGTTGAAAAGGTCGTCTGGAGCAGTTTGCTGCTCGGCTGTACGATGAACCTTATTGGAATGGTGATCGTCATGCTCTGGCCCGCGCAGATA
>CAKSXP010000317.1 GCA_934515035.1 uncultured Oscillospiraceae bacterium | reverse complement strand
GGATACAGTCGAACCTCGGCAGCGATATCGCAATGGCGTTTGATGAGTGCATCAAGATCCCGTCGCCGAAGGAGTACGTCAAGGACTCTTGCGACAGAACTTACCGGTGGCTGCAAAGGTGCAAAACGGCGTTGGATGAGTATAATTCACAGCCCGGCGCAGTCAACCCCGGACAGGTGCTGTGGGGGATCAATCAGGGCACGGTTTTTCCGGATCTGCGCATAGAGCATATGAAAAAGATAGCGGAGCTCGACCTTGCGGGCTATGCGATCGGCGGGCTTGCCGTCGGCGAGACTACGCAGGAGATGTATGACACGATCGAAGTCGTTGAGGAATATATGCCGAAGGACAGACCGAGATACCTTATGGGTGTCGGCACGCCGGGGAATATCATTGAGGGCGTATACCGCGGCGTGGACTTCTTTGACTGTGTCATGCCGGCCCGCAATGGCCGTCATGGCCATCTGTTCACATGGAACGGGATAATAAATCTGTTCAACAAAAAGTATGAGCGCGATGAGGGGCCGATAGACCCGGAGTGCGACTGTCCCGTGTGCCGCAGGTTCTCGAGAAGCTACATAAGACATCTGTTCAAGTCGGGAGAAATGCTTGCGCTTCGTCTTTCCGTTATGCATAATCTGTATTTCTATAACAAGCTGACAGAGCGCATACGCAATGCTATAGAATCCGGAACATACGAATCCTTTCGTTCCCAATATGCAGAGATGCTTGACAAGCGCATTTGAATCAGAACAGAGCGAAGAAAAGAATAATGACCGCGGAGATGACTCCGTGCAGGGCTCGGCCGGCAAAATGCCTGCCGAGCCTTAAATCTGTTCCGGATACCGCCGCCATGGTCTGGCAATGGACGGAAAGCCCTCCCCAGCCAAGGATGAACGCGCAAACCGCGATGCTGACGGCGTCGGATGCACAGCCGCGAAGGGTGGTTATCCCGCTGCCGAGCTCCAGAATGCCGGTCAAAAGTGCTCTGGTGTGCCGCAGGGACAACGGAAGATGAAACGCAAGCTCACCCGCCGCAAGATCCAGCGTGCCCACGCCCCTGAGAATGCCGAGGACCGCGGAGAAAAAAACGACGAAGGCGCATATGTTCAGAACGGACAGAGCCGAGGCCTTGACCGAAGCGACAAGCGCGTCCGTGAATTTCGGCGAAGGAGCACAGGCTCGGACCGGTGCGAATGCCGTCTTCCGGCGGGAAAACAGAATGCCGACGATGACGGCTGCCAGAATGTGCGCGGCATAGAGTTCAAAACCTGTCTTTACGGAAGAAAATATTCCGGCGCCTGCCGTTCCGATTATGAAAGCCGGACCGGTGTTATTGCAGAAGGCCAGCATTCGCTCCGCTTCTTCCTTTTCGATCTGACCCTTGCGGTAGAGCTCCGCGATCGACGCGGCTCCGAGAGGATAACCGCCGGTGACACCGATGAAAAAGGCGGCGGCGCCTTCGCCGGATACGCCGAAGAGCTTTTTCATGACGGGAGCAAAGCGCCGCCCGAGTGCGGAGGGAAAATCGAATGCGCACAGCATGGAGGAGATAACAAAAAACGGCAGAAGCGACGGAACGACGACGGAAATGCAGACTCCAAGGCCCTCCGCTGCCGCAGAGACCGCGTATTTTGAGCCCAGCATAAGAATAAACAGCGAGACAAGCGTAAACAGCGTCATAATGATGCGTTCGGTCCTGTGTGACAAATATATCGCCTCCTGACGGAAAAAGACTATGCGGCAGAGGTCCTAAACTTTACTGTGCGGGAATATCATTCGGTGATGGGGAGGTGTTGCTTTGAAAAACAGCATCAGCACTAGGCTGCTCAAGGCCTTCGATATTCCGGAGGATTCGCTTGGAACAGTGCCCCGGCTGACCGTAACCGGCAACGGAAGTGTTTTGATCGAAAACCACAAGGGTCTTGTCGAGTATGGGCGCGAGCATATTGTTGTGAGCGGAGGAAGAATGCTCATGAGCCTTCGCGGCAGCGGACTTGAGCTCGAGGCGATGAACAGGGACGAAATAAGACTCAAAGGGCAGATCCTGTCAATTGACTACGAATAGAGGCGCGCTG
>CAKSXP010000316.1 GCA_934515035.1 uncultured Oscillospiraceae bacterium | reverse complement strand
AGATCGTCTTCTACAAGCCGCTGACCCGCGAGAACGTGGAGGCTATATTCACGCTCCAGCTGCGTGACCTCCAGAAGCGTCTTGAGGACCGCCAGCTTCGTCTGCGCGTAACGGACGCCGCGCGCGAGAACATTATCACGAACGGATATGATCCCATCTACGGCGCGAGACCGCTCAAGCGCTATTTGCAGTCCAAGGTCGAGACCCTTGTTGCACGCAAGATAATCCGTGACGATCCGGAACCCGATACAGAGATCGTTATAGACGTTGTCAACGGTGAGCTGACAGCCGAGTAAAACTTCCTTGAAAGTTCCGGGACCACAACAGTGCCGGGCAAACAGAAACGGTCCGCAGAACCGCCTCAAAACGGTTCTGCGGACTGTTTTTTTGCGGCCGGATATTGGGACAAAGCTTCGGATTTGAGTAGACGGGCAGGGAAGCCTGTGCTATGATATAAGCAGCAGAAAGAGATGTTCGGAAAGGAAGATGGAAATGAAAAAACCGAAGAGACTGCTTAGCATGCTGCTTGTCTGCTGCATGGTACTGGTGCTGCTGCCGACAACGGCCGCAGCCGATAACAGCGACTGGCGACAGGCATATCTGCGGTTCATGGAAGATGATACGGCAAATGACGTCAACCTGCGCGACGGAGCCATGTATCAGCTGCTTTATATCGATGGCGACGCCGTTCCCGAGCTGTGGATAGATTACGGCGTTACAGCCGCAGGCGGGAAAATCTGCACATTTGACGGAAAAAAGGTCAATTACTATTCCCTATGGTCATACGGGGAGTTTATGTATATCGAGAAGGAAGGCCTGTTCTATACTTCCGGCGGACATATGGACAACTATTGGGACGAGGTCGTCCGGCTTGAAAACGGGGTATTCACGACCGCTGCCAGGGGAGAGTGGGAAGTCCACTCCTGGGATGGTCCCGTGATCTCTTACACATGGAACGGGGAAAGCGTTTCCGAGGAGCAGTATGCAATTAATCTTGACGAGGCATTCCTCAGTCTCTCCTGGACAGGCGTCGCAACCAATAGTTCATATAACTATGTGGATATGTATGAGCTGCTCAGCCGGGAGCAGGATCCCGCCGGTAGGGAAATAAGCATTGCCGCGGATACATTGCCGTTCAAAAACCCCACCGGATTAGGCGGCGAGAAATACTGGTCATTCTGGTTCCCGACGCTCGAGGCAAATAAGCTCAGCGAATGTGCCGGGGCGTCAAAGGGCGGTCTCTGCTTTGGAATGGTCCTGGCGTCCATGATACTGAATTCCGAAAGTCAGTCACCCTCGGACTTCTCCGCATCGTGCGTCAGCGAAATACAGAAGACAAGCAGATCCAAGCTGCTCGGCATGTCCGCGCTGGAATATATCCGATATCTGTTCCCCATACAGATAACTCAGCTTATAACTGAGGCACGCAGCAGAAACGCGGACGATCTGAACGGACTGTATAACGCCGTAAAGGAATTTGAAAAAGGAAACAACGACGGCGTTGAAATAGCTATCCATGGTATGTACTGGTTCAAGAACGCAGCACATTCGCTGTGGGGCGTCCGCACGATCGACGAAGCCGAATGCAGCAAGATCGTTGTTTATGACTGCAACCATCCCAAAGAGGAAAGGTATATTACGCTCAGAAAAAATGCGGACGGGGAATTTACTTCCTGGAGCTATGATCTTGGACTTCTTGGCGCGTCGGCCTGGGGAACCGGAAAAAGCAACGCCAAAATCAGATACTGTCCGTTTGATGAAGCAGTGTTTGACTACTGGCTGGACACGCTGCGCGGGATGAGCACAGTCGGCAGGGGCGACTTCGGCGATAACAGATATCTGGCCGCTCTTTCGGACGGCGTGACTGCGGCGGGCGCTATGGACCGGATAGACATATGCGGCGTTGCAGAGAAAACCGAAGCGGAGGCGGCTCAGAGCCCCGCAGAGACGCTGTATTGGACCGACGACAGTTCGCTCTCGGTTTCCGGCAGCGGCGGTTTCAGCGTTGGCCTGTTCGGCGCGGGATCGGCGATAGAAGTCAGCTCTGACAAGGCCAGAAATGCCGTGCTGGCGCTGGATAACCCCGGCGGAG
>CAKSXP010000315.1 GCA_934515035.1 uncultured Oscillospiraceae bacterium | reverse complement strand
CTGACATACATCCCGATATCTCTCTGCGCCCTGTTTGCAAGAGTCGAATGGAAACCGATAGACCACAACGTCGCTGTTTCAATAGATGTTCTAGAAAGCGAAAGAGCGTCATAAACAGAGCGCCCCGGGAAAAGCGGATATGCTTTTCCCGGGGCGCTGTACTTATACTCTTCGTATAGCGGACATTACCGCGGCTATGGCAGGCAATGCTATATTATCATCTTCAGATACTTGACGCTCATCTCCGCGCACTCAAGCGGCGTTTTTCCTGCCATGGGCGCATCCTGCTCGACGACCAGCCACTCGGCGTTTGTCTCATCCGCCGCGTCAAGGATAGCCTCAATATCGTTCATGCCGTAGCCGCAGGGACGGAAGCCGAAAACTCCGTTTTTGTCTCTGGCATCGCCTCCGGATTCCATGATGCAGAAAATATCCTCCGGCTTTTTACCCATAAGCGAATAGTCCTTGAGGTGTATGACCGGAGATCTGCCGGCATAGTTTTTCATATATTCCTCCGGCTTTGCTCCCGCAACCGACGCCCAGCAGGTGTCAAGTTCCAGCGATGTGTCCGGAAGCGCTTCAAGCAGGATATCCAGAGCATACTTATCGCCGATTTTCTCAAACTCAAAGTCGTGGTTATGATACATGAACACCAGTCCGTGGGCTTGCGCGCAGCGCTCCAGCATACGCACATCCTCGATCGTCCTGTCGTATTCTTCGCCGCCGATCCTCCGCTTCTCTTCAAGATGCGGTACTGCAATATACCTGCACCCGATAGTGCTGTAGGCTGTCATAACGCCGTCGGGGTCACGGAGCATCTCGTCGATCGAAACATGCGCTGAAACAGGCGTCAGTCCGAAATCGTCGAGCAGTGCTCTGATCTCACCGGCGCTGCGTCCATAAAGGCCCGCGAACTCCACTCCATCATATCCAAATGCTTTTACGCTTTTCAATGCGCCTTCAAAATCTCTTTCCAGATCATTTCTTATTGAAAAGAGCTGTAAAGCGACCGGCAGTTTCTTCTTCATGGCGATCCTCCCAAACTGTTTTTCTCAATTATATCACATACGGGCGGAATTGCAATATTGCACTTCCGCCCGTATCGCTGTATACTTCTTATCAGAGGTGATAAATATTGAATACCGTAAGACTTGGAAAAAGTGAATTGATCGTAACAAAACCCGCTCTCGGCTGTCTGCCGATACAGCGCCGAAGCGTTGAGGATGCCGCATGTATTCTCCGTGCCGCTTATGACGGCGGGATCCGATATTTCGACACCGCCAACGGTTACTCTGACAGCGAGGAAAAGATTGGCCATGCTCTTTCCGATGTGCGTGATGATATTATCATCTCAACCAAGAGCATGGCGCGAGACGGGAAAACCCTGACGTCTCATATCGAAACAAGTCTGCGCCGCATGAAAACCGATTATATCGACCTTTTCCAATTCCACTTTGTAAGAGAGCCTATCACTGCCGGCAGCGAGATATACCAGGCGGCTCTCGAGGCAAAAAGAAAAGGATACATCCGTCATATCGGCGTTACAACGCACGACCTTGAGCTTGCGTTCAAGCTTGTTGACAGCGGGCTGTTCGAAACCATGCAATATCCGTTCAGCTATCTTTCGCTGCCGCGTGAGCACGAGCTTGTTGCGTACTGCCGTGAGCATGATGTTGGCTATATTGCGATGAAGGGTCTTGCCGGAGGTCTGCTGACAAATGCAAAAGCCTGCGCCGCGTTTATGAACAGCTTCGATAACGTGGCGCCGATATGGGGCGTCCAGACTCTTGAAGAGCTCGATCAATGGCTAGAACTTGCCAAAGATCCGCCCAGTCTTGACGATGAGCTGCGCGAATACATCGAAAAGGACAAGGACGAGCTTTCCGGTTCGTTCTGCCGCGGCTGCGGCTACTGTATGCCCTGCCCCGCCGGTATAGAGATCAACAATTCCGCGCGTATGGACATGCTGATCCGCCGCTCGCCCTGGAGGCCCTATTTTACTCCCGAGTGGCAGGAGAAAATGTCGCGCATAGAAAACTGCCTCCACTGCAACCGCTGCAAGTCCAGATGCCCCTATGGTCTCGACACTCCCGAAC
>CAKSXP010000314.1 GCA_934515035.1 uncultured Oscillospiraceae bacterium | reverse complement strand
GCTTCTCTGAGAGCGGACAGGATCGAGGTCAACACGGGAAATGAGCTTGTCTATTCGATTGCCCAGCAAGGTTCCAATAGCAGCATCGTCATGCAGGCAAAAGCGGTCGGAGACGGCCGCTTTTGCGTTTTGTCCTGCGCTCCCGATGGCAGTGTCGGCGCCTTTTTCTTCTCCGAAAGAGAACTGAGCGCGCTCGCACAGGCAAAAAACACCGTCATCTGGACCCTTTACAGAACCGACGGCGGGGCCTATGCTGTCGAGGGCTTCAGCGAATATGGACAGAGCATGGCGTTTCTGGAGCTTTCGCTCCCGGCGGAGCAGGTGAGCCGTGCTGCCGGCATGTGCGTCGATTCGCAGGACACTCTTTACATATGCTGGTGTCTGAGCGGCGGCAGAACGGCCGTCACAGCTCTGTCATCGACTCTCGAGGTGCTGTATACGATCGAGTGCAGCGGAGAATGCTTCGGCTTTGCGCTGTCGGGCGATACGCCCGTTTGTCTCCTTTCCGGAAGCCGTCTTAAGCTTGTGGACACGGAGAACCGTGACTGGGGAGAGACGGTCAAGCCGGATATTGACATCATAAGCATCTTTTCGGCCGCAGAAGGCGAGCTTCTGCTCAGCGCAGCCGGCACATCGCTGTATTACTGCGAGCTTGACGGAGGCAAACTTGTGCGCCTGTTTCGCGGCGCGGACAGCTTCGTCGACGGCTATATCCTGTCGGCGGTAAAGCTCGACAGCGGCGAATATGCAATGGTGACCCAGACGGATCTCTATCTGCTTACGGACAGCCCGGCGGAGCACGACGGTAGAGAGGTGATAACCATCGCCTCCGACGGATCATGGGACGCGCTGACAGAGAGAGTCATGGAGTTTAACCGAACGAACGAAGATTTCAGGATTGTTCTTGAAAATGTTGAGAACCGGACGCTGTTCACGACCCGGTTGCTGGCGGGAGATGTGCCGGATGCTTTTTTCATTGCAAATTCCATTACCGGCACTATGGATGCGGAGACGCTTGGGCGGGCAGGCTATCTGGCCGATATGTATGATTATATCGACGGGGACTCTGTCCTCAGCCGGGATAGCTTCATTCCCAACATCCTGAAGGCGGCGGAGCATGACGGAGTGCTCTGGCAGCTGCCGGAGTGCTTCAATATTGACGTTATGGCGGCGGACCGGTCGGTCGCTTCGGAGCTGACCGGACTGAGCTTTACGCAGCTCAGGAATATCCTGGAGGAAATGCAGTTTGACGGCTTTATTTTGGCCCCAGTTTTCCCAGAAGTTTTGTCCTTTCCAAGCTGCTGAGTGTAAATATGGACTATTTTGTGGACTGGAAGGCGGGCGAAGCGAGCTTTGACAGCGCCGAATTTCAGGATCTGCTGTATATCTGCAAACAGTATGCGCCGGATGAGCCTTATGACGACGGCCTGTCTCCCCGCGAGCGGGTGGAAAACGGAGACATGCTGTTCCGTTGGGAAAACATCTCGTCGGTTGCGGAGGTTCAGCGCTTCGACTATTTCTTTGACGATCCGGTCCTGACGGGCTTCCCGTCGCCCGACGGCAGGGGAAATACGCTGACGCCGATGAACTGTTTCAGCATATCCTCCACCAGCACGCACGGGCAGATCATCTGGGAACTGATACGGGATTTCTATCTGCCGGAGTTCTACCGCGAAGCATACTCTACGGGGAACTATACAGTAACCTTTTCCATCAATGCCGAGGCAATGGAGGAAAAGCTGGCCGATCCGGGAATGGATCGCCGGGAGGGCGGCGTTAGGTTTGCTACAGACCGCTATTCCATAACCATTGGAGAGCCGACCGGGCGCGACGTCGAAACGATACGCGCGGTGCTCGACTCCATCGACAGAACATCGCGCTCCGACAGTAAGATCTACGCCATCGCCGCAGAGGAAGCGGCGGCATACTTCGCCGGGGACAAGACCGTGGAACAGACGACAGCAATGATACAAAGCCGCGTGCAGCTCTATCTCGGCGAACGCGGATAGGAAACAAAATTGAAAACGCCTGACGTATCAAAACGTCAGGCGTTTTTTGTTTCCGAGTTACAGCTCGTTTTTATGTATTTCCAGAACGTTTCGGTAATCCTCGAGGTTATGCTTTA
>CAKSXP010000313.1 GCA_934515035.1 uncultured Oscillospiraceae bacterium | reverse complement strand
GTGATGGTCTCGTTGATGCCGCCGTGCTTCTTTGCGATGATGGTGCCGTCGAACGCCTGGTTGCGCTCGCGGTTGCCTTCCTTGACGCGGACGGTGACACGGACGGTGTCGCCGACGTTCATCTCGGGAAGCTCGGGCTTCATGTACTGCTGGGTAAGGGTTTTGACCAGATCCATTTTTGATTCCTTCCTTTACTGGACGTTCGTATCGCGGCTCAAAGGCACTTTAACGACAGCGGACCGCCCTGATAGCGAATGTATATTCGCATAAGCTTTAGTATTTTAGCATATCCCGGCAGTATTTGCAAGCACTTTTTTGCGTTCGATCTTGGGCAAATAATTGATAGTGCCACAGAGCTCAAAACGCTGGCCCTGCGGCATAAATTAACTCAGATCTTTTCTTTTTTCTTTTTGATCACCGCGGCGCAGATCCAGAATATTATCGCCGTCACAGCCCAGACTATTGCCGTCCGCACAACCCCGATACAGAGGTATAAATATGTATCCGGGCTAAGATGGCCAAAAATGGCGTAGCTTATTGCCAGCGCGGAACCCCCGCCCAAAAGCAGGGAGCACAGCAGCGTCAGCCCCGTGTCCAGCATGAGAAGTCTTTGCTTGCGGCATATTGCCATCAGAAGGACCTGATATACCAGCGCGATAGCCGGAACGCCCCACTTTGCCGCGCTCTGAAAGAATGTGCGCACGGAGCCCATGTGCTTCCACGGTTCCTGCGCTGCGCTGTCCTGAGCGTTGTCGTATGCCAGCTGCAAAAACCTCGCGTGTGCACCGCCATCCGATACGGAAAGGCCGATGGTGCCGGCAAGAATAAGCACGGCGACGACCATGCTTATGATCAACACGGCCCGTTTTGTACTTTTAACAGACATAGTATCACCTCATTTCATTTCACAATATATTGAATACTAGCGCCCCCCCAAATCATTGGAATCACCTCATTACAATAATATTGATTTAGAAATCACAGTGTTTATTGTCATATTCAGGATAGCATATATTGTGCTAATTGTCAATTTTTTATCTATATGTTATTTATTATTTGTACACTTATATAAAAGATATACGTCTTTGTTATACATACAGTACAAAACAAAGACGTATATCTCATCATCTGAAAATATTCATACCGGCGTCATAGACCTCAAGCCGTTCAAATTCGGCAAAATCCGGCGCCAGTCCGGGACTTTTCTGCCTGAGCGCGCTGACGAGCAGCTCCGGGTTGATGGTCGGTTCCTGCGCGGATATGACCGCCCTGAGAAGCACCGCGCCGTCGTCCTTTTCAAACGAGAGGGAGCGAATGCCCGGCTTGATATCGCTCTCTCCCTCGCCGCGCTTGGTGCGCTTTTTGATGACGATCTCAGGCTGGGCGAAGAAGCTTTCAAGCTCCGACATCTCCGGAACCTCCGTGTCATATTCAAAGCGACCGCCGATCTCGAGCCATTTCAGGTTTTTGACCTTGCTTTCCGCTTCAAATACCGCGGCGACCTCTATCCCCTCCGGCAGCGCGGCATTCAGCCGCGGCGGCAGCTCTTCGAGCGGAATATCCTCGCTCAGGCTGAAATCCATAAGCTCGCAAACGCTGGAAACGCAGACGGACAGCGGCAGCAGGACCGAGATCTGCGCATGGGGGTTGAAGCCCTCGGAATATTTAAGCGGGAGACCGGCACGCAGAAATGCCCTCTGCATCGTGCGCATTACGTCAAGGTGGGAAATATATATCGCCCGGCCGGTTTTTGAAAACAACATTCTGAGCTTATTCATCGCAGCGCCCTCCTTTTGTCAGAAGCCGTGACGCACCGCAGCCTGTGCACTGAACGCGGCAGTCCGGAGAAAGAGCCGATGCGTAGCACTGCTCCCTCTCGTGCCACAGGTGGCGTTTGTCAACGCCCATGCTTATGACGTCCCACGGAAGCACCTCATCCCTCCCCCTTTCGCGGTTGGCAAAGAAAGCGGGATCGACGCCGCAGGTCTCAAACGCGTTCATCCACCGCTGGAGAGAAAATCCCTCGCTCCAGGAATCCATGCGTCCGCCGGTTTTCCAGACCTCATAGATGACCTCGCCTATTCTCCGGTCACCGCGCGACAGAATGGCCTCGATAAAGCTGGTATCGG
>CAKSXP010000312.1 GCA_934515035.1 uncultured Oscillospiraceae bacterium | reverse complement strand
GATGTAATGACACCGGAAATATTTGCGCCCATTGCAACAGGAATAATCATGACAAATGGATTTTCCTCCATGGCAGCGTGCTGAGCCAGTTTTGCCGTTGTGGGCACGCAGGAGACTCCGGCAATGCCGATGGTCGGATTGAAATCCTTCCCCCTGCGCTTGTGGAACCAGTACATGAGCCAGCCGCCCAGCAGGCCGCCGACAGCCGATATGGCCAGAGCCAGAATGCCCAGTACCAGAATTACCAGAACGGTGGGATTCAGAATGGTAGATGCCTCGCAGAGCACGCCCAGTATGGTTCCGAGGAAGAAGGTCGCGAAGTAGGAAAGCCCCTCTTCCAGCAGTTCCGTATAGCGATTGATTTTTGCTTCCTTTACCGCCATGCCGATAAAGAAGGAGAAAATCAGCGGCGCGGCCACCGGCAGCAGCAGGCAGAGCATAAAGTTGGTGACGACGATGAAGATGAATTTGGACTTCTGAGAAACCTCCGGCACCTCTACCATCATATCGATCCCCCGGTACTTTTTGGGGATAAACAGCTTGATGAGGAAGGGATAGCCGCCGTAGGTCAGGCTCAGGTAGAGATATGCAATGATGGAGATCGGAACGAAAAGTTCCGGCGCCAGCATCAGGGAAGAGAACAGCACCATGGGGCCGTCTGCGCCACCGATGGTTGCGATTGCCGCCGCCGCGCCGGGTGCCAGACCAAACAGCTTGATTCCGACAATCAGGGTGACAAAGGTGCCCAGTTCCGCAAAGATTGCAATGATCATGGACGACCACGGCTTTGCCAACAGGTAGCTGATTTCGCTCCGGGCGCCGATGCCCATGAACACCAGACACGCAATCAAGCCGTTGGAAAAGGTGAGATTATAGATGGGCTGCAGGAAATTGATCTGCATGATATCCATCAGTTCAACGGCATCGGAGATCATGGGATCTACGAACATATTGCCGATGGCACCGGAATTCAAAAACATCATCCCGGCGTTTACCGCCATCATGGCAATACCCATCGGCACCATAATCAGCGGCTCCAGTGTACGCTTGAAACCCAGATAGGCCAGCGTAAATCCCAAAGCGATCAGGATGATCCGCGCAATGGCAATCTGCGGCTCCATGGCAAAAAATGTGCTGATTCCGGGGAACAGCTGTGTCAGCAGTGCAGTCATTGCGGATCCTCCTCTGATGATGAAAACAGTTTATTGATCCCAATAATGATTGCTACAACAGCCATCGAGATCACTGCCGTGGCAAGGTATGCCAGAGCGGCATAAGTAATGACTCCCATATGGTTCAACTCCTTATTGGTTTGGACAGTTAGTGGTAGATAAAGTAGGTGTGCAGCCTGTCCAGAAGCTGCTGATAGGAAAGCGTTTCCTTCGGCATAAACAGCGGCTGCCTGTCCTGCAGAAGTGCTTCTACCCAACCGTTAAAGGCCAGAAATTCCCGAGGCTCACTGCTTCCGACACTGAGAACAAACAGAAGATGCATATTGATCCCATGGTAACGGACCGGTTTTTCAAATTGAAAAACGCCGCAGAAGGATTTCTCACCGTATGTATACCGGGTTTTGACAAATGCGATCCCGTTGCCGGAAATGGAAATGCATAGCTTGGAGGAGCATTCCAGATCAAAAAAGATGCTGTGATCTGCATAGCCTCTTTTCAGAAGAATCATTCTCACGAGATCCATGGCATCCTGCATGGTTTCCGCGCAGCAGTTTGTTACAAACAGATCCTCGCGGAACATCCTGCTCAGCTGCCGCCATGCACTGTGCTTCCCATTGAACCAGCCCTGAATTCTGCGAAGACTTTCTTCGCTTGCGTCAAACGGATACTGGATAATATCTCCCTGAAAGCCCTGAAACAGCGCAGGATCCTCGTCTGTCAGCAAAAGGTCGCAGCGGCTGCGGATGACCTCGCTGCGCTGATAGTGCTCAAAGGACAGAACCTGTTTGACGCGGCTCTCTACCCCTGAAAGGCAGTACAGTGTAACAAAATATGCAATATCCCGGGGATAACGCTTTGAAAGCATGGCCACGGTGCATTCCGTTTTCTGCCGGCCGCTGAGTCTGGGAATCTCCGGCAGGAAGATAAGCCCCAGCCGATCCAGTTCACTTCTGTGGAGCGGGCAGTGGTAGGC
>CAKSXP010000311.1 GCA_934515035.1 uncultured Oscillospiraceae bacterium | reverse complement strand
CGGATACGGTGGAGTCGGGATTTTGGGCGATCCCGGCGGTTTTTCCTTATGTTCCGTCTTAAAGAAGACGGATATTTTTATAGTTGGAGGAAAAATCATGAAAAAAATTCTTGCCCTGATCCTTGCCCTTTGTATGATGCTCTGCCTGTTTACCGCATGCGGCGACAAGGCGGAGGAACAGACCGATGCGCCCGCGACTGAAGAACCGTCGGCTCCCGCAGACGATGTTCAGACCGAGACTCCGCAGGAGCCCGAAGAGGATGCGGTTGAGATCATCGTTTTCGCGGCGGCATCAATGACCGAGACTCTTCAGCAGCTCGGAGAAGCTTACATGGCTGAGCATAAGAACGTCAAGATCGTTTTCAACTTTGACTCTTCCGGGACGCTGAAGACTCAGATCCAGGAAGAAGCGGACTGTGACATTTTCATCTCTGCCGGACAGAAGCAGATGAACCAGCTTGATATCAACGCTTCCGCAGACGTCAATACCGAGGGCCTTGACTATGTCCTTTCCGACACCCGCTTTGACATCCTTGAGAACAAGGTCGCTCTTGCGGTACCCGAGAGTAATCCTGCGAACATCAATTCCTATGACGATCTCAAGGCAGGACTTGAGGCCGGTACTATAATG
Organism: uncultured Oscillospiraceae bacterium; assembly: GCA_934515035.1. Classification (GTDB taxonomy): domain Bacteria; phylum Bacillota; class Clostridia; order Oscillospirales; family Oscillospiraceae; genus CAKSXP01. The sequence continues at coordinate 1,532 of CAKSXP010000311.1, read as the reverse complement.
CTTGCGATGGGCAATGCCGATGTCCCCGTCGGACAGTATACTCAGAAGATACTTGCATATTTCGGCCTGAATGAGGAAGACCTTGCCGCCGCAGGCTGCATTACTTACGGATCCAATGTCAAGGAAGTGACCACTCAGGTCTCCGAAGCGGCGGTCGATTGCGGCATCATATATCAGACTGATGCAGCTTTTGCCGGACTTACGGTCGTCGATACCGCTACTGCCGAGATGTGCGGACAGGTCATCTATCCCGCCGCGGTTATGAAGGAATCGAAAAACATCGAAGCCGCCAAGGCTTTCCTTGATTATCTCACCAGCGATGCGGCAGACGCTGTTTTCGAAGCAGTCGGTTTTACCCCTGCCGCATAAATGCTTGTAAATTATAAGGGGCGGGCGCCGTATTGCCCGCCCCTTTTCATAAAAGGGGGATGCTCGTTTTGGATATGTTTCCACTGTGGAATTCCCTGCGTATTGCAGGCATAAGTACAGTGATTATATTCTTTATAGGCATTTTTGCCGCATATTATATTGCCAAAGCGCCAAAAGCAATAAAAGGCGTGCTCGACGTTATACTGACGCTTCCGCTCGTTCTGCCGCCGACCGTGGTCGGCTATCTGCTGCTCCGCGTTCTTGGACCGAAGCGCGTTATCGGCGCATGGTTTATGTCCGCGTTTGGCATCAAGCTTACAATGACATGGTGGTCCGCCATATTTGCAACAGTTGTCGTCATATTTCCGCTTATGTACAGAACGGCGCGCGGAGCATTTGAGTCTTTTGATGAAACTCTTGCATATTCCGGACAATCCATCGGCTTGTCAAATACATATATTTTCTGGCGTATACGCCTTCCGTATTGCAGGCAGGGAATACTGGCCGGGACCGTATTGGCCTTTGCACGCGCACTGGGCGAATATGGCGCCACAAGCATGATAGCGGGTTATACGCCCGGACGGACCGCCACGATATCAACGACGGTGTATCAGCTTTGGCGCACAAATGACGATGCGCTGGCATTCAAATGGGTGCTCGTCAATATGGCGATATCCTTTGTCGTATTGCTTGCCGTCAATATGCTGGAAAGAAACTCCGGCAAAAAGAGTGGCGCGAGAATGGCAAAAGGGGGCGTGTGAATGTCGATACTGGTTGAGATCGAGAAGAAGCTCGAGGACCTCGTCGATGACCTCGTGGACACGCGCGTCCGGGCGGTCGATCTTGTTGACGACGACGATGACCTTGTGGCCGAGCTCCAGCGCCTTTTGCAGCACGAAGCGCGTCTGCGGCATGGGGCCCTCGGCCGCGTCGACCAGCAGCAGAACGCCGTCGACCATCTTCAAAATACGCTCGACCTCGCCGGAGAAGTCGGCGTGGCCCGGGGTGTCGACAATGTTGATCTTGTAGTCTTTATAGTGTACGGCGGTGTTCTTCGCCAGAATCGTGATGCCGCGCTCGCGCTCGAGATCGCCGGAGTCCATGACCCGGTCTGCCACCACCTGATTTTCGCGGTAAACGCCGCCCTGCTTTAACATCTGATC
>CAKSXP010000310.1 GCA_934515035.1 uncultured Oscillospiraceae bacterium | reverse complement strand
GAGGAAGAGGGCGTCCGCATGACCGCACACGAGCGGAAGCAGGCGATAGAGAAGCTCGAAAAGCAGATGAAGGAGGCCGCGCGGATGCTGGAGTTCGAATATGCCGCCGTTCTGCGCGACAGGCTGATAAAGCTCAGGGGCGAGAAGTGATATGGCAAACTGGAACCCGTGGCACGGCTGCCGCAAGCTTTCCGAGGGCTGCCGCAACTGCTATGTATACCGAACGGACGAGCGCTACGGCCGCGACGCCTCCGATGTGCGCAGGACCGGGGATTTCGACCTGCCCGTCCGCAGAAACAGGCAGGGAGAATACAAGATCCCGCCGGGGGAGCGGGTCTGGACCTGCTTTACCTCCGACTTTCTGCTCGAGGACGCGGATCCATGGCGGCTGGACGCCTGGGACATGATACGGCAGCGGCAGGATCTGCGGTTCCTGTTCATCACCAAGCGCATCGACCGCTTTGAAATATGCAAACCGCTGGGCTGGGGCGACGGTTGGGACAATGTCGAGGTCTGCTGCACCTGCGAGGATCAGGACAGGGCGGACTATCGCCTGCCTATATTCCTGAAGGCCCCGATAAAGCACAAATACATCATCTGCGAGCCGCTCCTGTCCCACATCGACCTGCGGGACTATCTCTCGGACGAGATCGTCCAGGTCACCGCCGGCGGCGAGTCCGGTCCGGAGGCGAGACCATGCCGGTATGAGTGGATACTTGACCTGCGTGAGCAGTGTATGGAGGCGGGCGTTCCGTTCTATTTCAAGCAGACGGGCGCGAAATTCATAAAGGACGGCAAACTGTATCGTATTGAGAGAAAATTTCAGCATATACAGGCCAGAAAGGCCAATATCGATTACTATCCGGTCTGGACGGCCGGGGAAAGGTGAAAAACAATGGAACTGAAACAGGCAATCGAACAGCTAAAGGAAATAGAGGCAAAGCTCGCGGCTTACGGTCATGCCATGGGCGTTATTTATCTCGATGCCGTCACCGTCGCGCCCAAGGGCACGGACGAGGGCCGCGGCAGAACGCTCGGCATACTCTCCGGAGAGAGCTATAAGCTCACGGCGGGAGAGGAGATGGGACAGCTGCTGGACTTCCTCGACGGGCATGAGCAGGAGCTCGACGAGGCGACGGCCCGCGAGGCGGAGCTTTTAAGGCGCAATTATGACCAGCTGCGCCGCATCCCCATGGACGAATACGTTGAATATACCGTCCTGCTCAACGAAGCCGAGACCGTCTGGGAAAAGGCAAAGAAGAACAATGACTTTGCGTCCTTCGCGCCCTATCTTGAGAAGATCGTTGAGACGAACCGCCGCTTTGCCGGATACTATGACCCTAACAAGAAGCCCTATGACGCGCTTCTGAACGAATATGAGCGCGGCGTGGACATGGAGATGCTCGACGCCTTTTTCGCGGAGCTCCGGGATACGATAGTCCCGCTGGTCAGGCGCGTTGCCGCAAAGCCGCGTCCGGACGACTCATTCATGCATAAATTCTATCCCGCCGCGGGACAGAAACTGCTTGCGGACAAGGTCATGGAGGTCATGGGCATCGACCGCGAGCACTGCGGCCTTGCCGAAAGCGAGCACCCGTTTACGACCAACTTCAACAACCGCGACGTCCGCATCACGACGCACTATTACGAAAACGATCTTGCATCCTCAATGTACAGCGTCATTCATGAGGGCGGACACGCCCTTTACGAGCTCGGCATAGCGGACGAATATCAGTACACGGCAGTTTCCGGCGGAGCCTCCATGGGCATCCACGAGAGCCAGTCGCGCTTTTATGAGAACATCGTCGGCCGGTCGGAGGAATTTGTCTCCGCCATATTCCCGATGATAAAGGAGATATTCCCCGAACAGCTTGCCGGTGTCGGCGAAAAGGAGTTCTTCCGCGCCGTCAATATCGGCGAGCCCTCGCTGATAAGGACGGAGTCCGACGAGCTTACCTACTGCCTCCATATCTATATAAGATACGAGCTGGAGAAAAGACTCATTTCGGGAGAACTCTCCGTTTCCGAGCTGCCCGCGGAGTGGAACCGTATGTACAGGGAGGTCCTCGGCGTCGAGGTGCCGGACGACGCCCACGGTGTTTTGCAGGACAGCCACTGGGCCGGCGGAAGCATCGGCTATTTCCCGTCCTATGCCCTCGGCAACGCCTACGGC
>CAKSXP010000309.1 GCA_934515035.1 uncultured Oscillospiraceae bacterium | reverse complement strand
GCATAAAGGATATTGCGGACAGGATAGAAAACCTGCTCAGGCTCTATCCCTCTCTCGAACCGGCCGCAAAGAATCTTCTTCTCAAAGGTGTTGTCGAACGTGTTGATTATTATAAAGAAAAAAAGACAAAACCCCACGATTTCCGCCTGAAAATCACTATTAAAAATTTTTCACCGGATTTTCTCTAACGTGGTCATTCTTATGACAAAGACTGCATTGAAGATCTCCGCGTCTTTCCGTTCATGTCCTCGCAGTCTTACATAGACTGCGCGTGCAGCATCAGGCCGCAATGTGCAACGCTGCTGCATGTTTCCGTAAACGTTGAGGAGATATGCTTCAACCGCGGCTACTACACGATCGACGTCACATTTTTCTACAGGGTGACCGGCGAGACCGTGCCGGGCAATTCGCCGGTCAAAGGCATTGCCGTGTTCTCAAAGCGCGTGATGCTCTATGGCGGCGAAGGGACCGCAGTGACCTACAGCTCCGCGGGCACGCAGCCGATAATGTCCCCCGTAGCGACCGTCGAGGTCGTTGACCCGATCACTCTCAGCATGAAGCTGGTAGACAGCTCCTGCGCGATAACTCCGGAGCCAAGCTGCGCCGTGATCCCTCAGGAGGTGCTGGCAAACGTCGAAGAGCCGCTCTCCGTTTCGGACGGCTCCAGGCTCTGGTATGTGACGCTCGGCCAGTTCTCCATCATACGTCTCGAGCGCGACACGCAGATCGTCATTCCGATGTACGACTACTGCCTGCCCAGCAAGGAGTGCGTAGGCGCGAACGAGGATGACCCGTGCACGCTGTTCAGCCGCATTGACTTTCCTATCGACGAGTTCTATCCGCCCGACAGGACGCATGACTGCCGTTTTGAAGAGGTGCAGGAGGAATAAAGCAAAAAGGTCTCGGCGGGGTGTCCGCCGGGACCTTTTCGCAGGCAAAGAGTCCTGTTTTCGCAAAATGAGAACAGAATCAATCGTTGAACGCAGCGCAACATTATGTTTAATTATTGCACTTATGATAAAAGTATAGTAGCATATACTTGTACCTATATCTAAATATCCGTATTCATAAGATAGGGGTGATATATGTGAAACAAATTTGCCTGTTAATGTGTCTGGCAATGCTGCTTTTATGCGCCTGCAGTTCATCAGCCGATGTTGACGCAACTGAAGAAGAGCTTGCAAACTTCAGGAAGGAATACCCGTATATTAATAACAGTATGGGTTTTTCTTCCTTGGATCATGTTCCCGAAGGTGAGTGGGCATCGCCCGCACAGATATTGTTTATCGCGGAGGTCACCGGAAATTATACATATAGCACCGTTACGACAAACCCCGGAACAGCGAAATATCAAGGTCCTGTGATTTCGATAGGAACGTACTATATTCCAATAAGAATAACTGAAGTTATCGGCACCAATCAAGATTACAAATTGACCGATACCGCCGCATATATGAGCATACCAGAGATGGTTTTTTCTCCTGACGACAACTTCGATGAGGGCAGCCGATTTGTTGTATTGGGGTTTGATTGGGGCGAATATAAAGGAAAAACACAATTCAGCATTTCACAATATACGACCTTTTACTTGACTGACGATAACCATGTTCTGTCTATGACCGATTATCCCATGATCGATGCATATTCCGGCCGCGCACTTAATAATTTCATCTCCGACATGGATCATGTCATGGAGAAAAGCGGCTGGTAAGTTTACATAATTATTTTACAGTGCTAAAAAAGGTCCCGGCGGGGTGTCCGCCGGGACCTTTTTGCCTGCCTCGATATGATCTGTCGGACGAAGCGAATTCGTGTCAGATGCCCATAGCGGCGTTATATCCCGCGACGCGGCCAAACACGAGCGCGATCGAGTGGCTGAAGCCGGGAAGCGTTGTCGGATACTCAACGGCGACGCGGTTGCCCTGTACATTGCCCGCTGCATACAGCCCCGGTATAACGTTCATGTTCTCGTCGTAGCAATGCGCCTCTTCGTCGCTCTCAAGTCCGCCGTGGCAGCACAGAAGCGGCGCGGCAGTCAGACGGCTTGCATAAAACGGCGCCGACTCTATCGGGAAAAGGCGGCGTCCGGTCTTGCCGAAGTCCTCGTCAACTCCCTTATGCGCAAGCTCATTATACCGCGCGATGGAGGCAAGCGCCGTCTCCTTCGGAAGTCCGGTCAGCTC
>CAKSXP010000308.1 GCA_934515035.1 uncultured Oscillospiraceae bacterium | reverse complement strand
AAAGCACTCCGTCCTTTATAAACGCATAAGAGGTCGGATCCCATGCGGTATATCCGCGGGCCTCGAATGTTGCGCGAAGTCCGCCCGAAGGGAAAGAGGAAGCGTCCGGCTCGCCCTTTATGAGTTCCTTGCCGGAAAACTCCATGATAATGCCGCCGCTGCCGTCGTTTGCCGGAACGATAAAGCTGTCGTGCTTTTCGGCGGTTATGCCCGTCATGGGCTGGAACCAATGGGTATAGTGCGTAGCGCCCTTCTCCACCGCCCAATCCTTCATCGCGTTGGCGACGACATTGGCAACGGATATATCGAGCGTTTCCCCCGTGTCCATCGTGTGCTTGAGACTGCGGTAGATATCCTTGGGAAGCTTTTGGCGCATGACTGATTCGTTGAACACCATGCTGCCGAACATCTCCGGAAGCTTACTCATTCCTGTTCCTCCTGTTTTTCAGCATATATAGGTCAAAGCGGGTCTTTCTGCATTTTTGCAAAACGGCGCGGATACTTTTCGGGCGTCGGTTTTTCCTTACGTATGATAACGGCTCTGTGGATGATCCCGGTTTCCGGGATCTCGTATTCGCATATTTTTTCTATCCTGCCGCCGAGAATGCTTACGGCTCGTCCGGCCTCGTTTGCCTCGGCTTTGGCTCCGGAGCCCTTCATCGCGATGAAAGCTCCGCCGACCTTTACAAACGGAAGGCACAGCTCGCACAGCAGGTTGAGCCTTGCTACGGCGCGGGAAACCGCAAAATCAAAGCTTTCGCGCATTTCCATCTTCTCCTCCGCGCGGGCATGGATGCATTGAACGTCGTCAAACCCGATCGCCCCGCATACCTCGGAGAGAAAGTCTATCCTTTTGCGCAGGCTGTCCAGAAGCGTCAGCCTTATGTCCGGACGGCATATCTTGAGCGGCAGTCCGGGAAAGCCGGCTCCCGTGCCCACGTCAATTACCGAAGCACCGGAAAGCTCCGCGAGCGTAAGCAGCGCCGCAGAGTCCAGAAAATGCATTCTGGCGGTCTCCGTTTCGCCGCTTATTGCCGTCAGGTTCATTACTCTGCCGCGGTCTTCCAGCAGGCGGTAATATGCCTCAAACCGCCGGTATGCGTCCGGGTCCGGTGTTATTCCAAGCTGTGCAAAGCCTCTTGTCAGAGTCTCCGTCATGGCGGCTGCCTCCTGTAAAAGAATAAGGGCGCGCAAGCTGCACACCCTTATAGTAACTCATTTTGAATTGTAAGTCCAGCAAAACGCTCTATATCAGGCGTAGAAATCATGATCCTCTATGCTGGTTATATATGTGAGATTTGCCTTGAACCAGCTGTCTCCGCCATATTCGGGATTTACAAAGAACAGCCCGCTCTCGATCGTCTCAACGCCGTCAAGGCAAAGCATTGCGGCAATAACGGACAACTCGTTCGGCGTGCGGTAAATGGTTCCTCCCGCGAAAACGTCGAACTGACCCGCCTGGCTTATAACTCCGTAGATCGTGTTGGGGAAAAGCTTGCTCTCAACACGGTTGAGGACAACATTTCCAACGGCGATCATTCCGTCCAGGGGCTGGTTCCCGCTCTCGGCATAGATAAGGTGGGAAAGCCAGTAAAGATCATCCTTGTTGTAGGCGTCCTTTGCGGGCTCTATCGCCTTCATGTCCTCGACGTCCACCTCAACGCTCTTTTCTCTTGCGTTCCAGCTGATCTCAACTCCGAAAGCCTGTGCGATCACCCGGATGGGAACTACGACCGTTCCGTCGCGGTTGAGTATTCCGTCCTCGATATAAAGAGGCCTGTCATTTGCGGTCATGTAGTTTTCGCCGACCTGCGCCTTTATCACAAGGTCCGGCGCCTCTACCGTCACTGTCCCGGTCTCCTGATCCCAGCTTACCTCAACATCGTCTGTCAGCATCTCGCAGAATGCTCTGATCGGAACATAGGTCGTATCGCCGATCTTTGTCCCCTCTGCCGCAAAAGCTTTATCTATATAGATGGGGATAATGTCGCTTTCATCCGTTGTGGAGGCGAGTCTGAAGCCGGAACAGAACAGCACGGCAAGCAGGCAGACAACGCAGGCAGCCGCCGTAATACGCTTTGAATATCTGTTCATAAACTCTCCTATCGTTAACTTTCAGGAATTTCTCGGCTCGAAAAAATCCAAGCCCGCAATCAGTATTATAGCTGGTTTTCCCTTCCTTGTTCAATAG
>CAKSXP010000307.1 GCA_934515035.1 uncultured Oscillospiraceae bacterium | reverse complement strand
CATTCTGCGACTCACCTTGAACTTGACCTTGTTATCATTGAATTGTATAATACTTTAGGTTATTTTGCAAGGGAGAGTTGCCGAAGCATGTCTGCCGTCAGAAACAAACAGAATAACAGGCGCGGCGTACTCATCTGCGGCGCCTACGGGCACGGAAACGCGGGGGACGAGGCCATACTCGAGGCCGTCGTCGGCCAGATGCGCTCCATCGACCCGGAGATGCCCGTCACCGTCCTGTCCCGCCGCCCGGAAGAGACCGCGGCGAAGCTCGGCGTAAACGCCCTGCACACCTTTGATTTCCGCGGCTTTCTGCGCGTTATGAAAAACGTCCGGCTCTATATAAACGGAGGCGGCAGCCTCATCCAGGACGTCACCAGCCGCAGAAGCCTTGTTTACTATCTCTACACCCTGCGCGCGGCGAAAAAGCGCGGGGCGAAGGTCATCATGTACGGCTGCGGCATAGGCCCCGTGTCCCGGCGCGGCGACGTTGCGCTCACAAGGCGCATACTCAGCCGGTATGTGGACATCATCACCCTGCGCGAGCCGGACAGCATGGACGAGCTTGACCGTTTCGGCGTTAAGGGGCCGGAGATACTGCTCTCGGCCGACCCGGCGATGACGCTGGCGCCCGCCGCGCCCGGCATCGTGGACGAAAAGATGCGCGCGCTGGGGCTGGACCCGGAGGGCGGCTATGTCTGCTTCTGCCTGCGCCGCTGGCCCGGATTTGAGGAAAAGGCGGAGTGTTTCGCCCGCGCGGCGGACATGGTCCGCGACAAATTCGGCCTTACGCCCGTTTTTCTCTCGATAAACCACCGCAGCGACGGCGATGCCGCCGGCAGCGCCGCGTCACACATGCGTCAGGCGCCCGTCATCCTGCGCGAGCCGATGGACACCGCGCTTACCATCGGGATCATGGCGCGGATGAAGGCCGTGTGTTCGATGCGCCTGCACGGGCTGATCTTTGCCGCCGGCAACGGCGTGCCTCTGGTCGGCGTGTCATATGATCCCAAGGTGACGGCATTTCTCGGCTACATCGGGGAGAGCGCCTGCCTTGAGCTGGGGACGCTGACGGCAGAGGCGCTCTGCGCCGCCGTCGAGGCCGCGCTGTCTGACGGGGAGCGCGCCTTCCGCCGCGCACAGGCGGAAAAGCTCGCAAAGCTTGCCGATGTCAATGTTGAGTGTGCGAAAAAGCTGCTCCGCAGGGGGTAATTTTTCTTTACCTTTTACCTTTTTGGTCTGTATCTAAACCAAGCTTGTTTCTCTTTCAGAGGGACATACTTTTCCGCTTGTCTTTCTATTTTTAATTTTTAGCTCTACCAAGCCGGGTTTGCTTCGCAGAGGCGCTTTTCTTGCTCCTGCAAGAAAAGTGCCCAAAAGAACAGGCTCAAGAGGGGCTTTTGCAAGCCGCCCCTCTTAAGAATCACCCTCCTAAGAACCGGCCGGGTACGGGTGCAATCAGCGCTTCCAATGCGCGGCCCCGATAAGTGATTGCTATTCTCCATGTTGAATCAATCGTGCTGCTATCGCTACGCACGAAGAATGGTTCGTTGTGCGATGGTTGGCGCTTTTTTCTCATCCGAGAGCCCAGCGGAGCGGGGCTCGGATGAATAAGGAGAAATGACTGCGTTCGGCGGAACTTTCGCCTCTCACGCTGGCGGAAGCGGAGCGATAAGCTGTCACTTTCGACGCCGCGCTGCTCACGCTGCGCGCGGTGTACATAGCTTGATTTTTGTACCAAGCCAAAGCCTCCCTTGTGTAAAGGGAGGTGGCACGGCGCGAGCCGTGACGGAGGGATTGTAAGCTGAAAAGTTTGATTTTTACCGAAAAATCAGGCAAAAATTGAACATTGCCAATCCCTCAGTCAGCTTCGCTGACAGCTCCCTTTACACAAGGGATCCTTATTAATTACCGCGCGTAGCGATAGCAGCGCGGTTGATTCGACGTAACGATTAGTAATGCCCTTTTTGAGCTCAGAAGTACCCGGCTGCCCGTTAGGAGGGGTATTCCAAAAGGGGACGGCTGCGTCCTCGCAAGCTCCGTATCGTCTCGCAGTTGGCTAACGCCAACCGCTCGCTCACTTCGCTGCTCGTCCTTCTCAAATCGAAACTGATGTTTCGATTTGATTTAGGAAGAAGGAGGAAGCGGATATGCAGTTTTCGCAGTTCCTGCGGAAACGGAATGGAGCGTGCTTCTTCTGACGCGG
>CAKSXP010000306.1 GCA_934515035.1 uncultured Oscillospiraceae bacterium | reverse complement strand
GTATTGTGTGATATACTGACTGCATAATTTTGTGAAAGTGTGGTCAGTATACTATGAAGTGTCCGTTTTGCAGCTTTGCCGACAGCAAGGTCATCGACTCCCGTCCGGCGGATGACGGTTCCTCTATTCGCCGCAGGCGCGAGTGCCTTGCGTGCCAGAAGCGTTTCACGACCTATGAGATAGTCGAACGTCTGCCTCTGGTGGTGATAAAACGAGACGGCAGCCGCCAGTCCTTCGACAAGATGAAGGTCCTTAACGGCATGATACGCGCATGCGAAAAGCGCCCCGTTGCGGTTCAGGCGCTGGAGCGCATCGCGGATGATATAGAGCACGAGCTTCAGGGGGCACTTGAGCGAGAGATAAGCACGACGGAGATCGGCGAAATGGTAATGGAGCGTCTGAAGGACATCGACGAGGTCTCCTATGTCCGCTTTGCCTCCGTTTATCGCTCGTTCAAGGATATAAACACCTTTATGGAGGAACTCACCAAACTGCTCGAGGATAAATGACCGTATCAGCGCCGCCGGTACATAAAGCGCACCGGGGGGCGGAAAGGCAATGGAAAAAGCCCGCCGTATGGCGGGCTTTTTTCAGTTTAATGCAGCCATGGAACTTTTTTGGAGCAGTCCCGTCAATTCAGCATACACTGTTAGCTGCCCTTGCCGATCAAAGCATATCTGCCGCCGGATGGAGGACAAGCAAAACTACGGGCCATTAAAGCTGATTATTCTTGCAGAATCGCCGTATATGCGGTATAATTATCATTCAGAATGAGGGGATAGCATGAAATTTACAAAAATGCATGGAGCAGGCAACGACTATGTCTATGTTGACTGCTTCAAAGAAAATATAGACAACAGACCGGAGCTTGCCAGACGTATATCCAACAGGCATTTCGGGGTCGGAGGCGACGGGATGATATGCATCTGCCCGTCGGAGGTCGCCGACGTAAAAATGGATATGTACAATCTCGACGGTTCCCGGGGGAAAATGTGCGGAAACGGTATCCGCTGCGTCGCAAAATATGCATATGAGCATGGATATGCAAAAGGAGAGAAAATGACGGTCGAGACTCTTTCGGGCGTCAAAACCGTCTGGCTGGATGTGCAGGACGGCGTTGTCCGCAGCGTCAGAGTATGCATGGGAACGCCCGAGTTCCGGCCGGAGAATATCCCCGTGCTCAGCGGGGGAGAGAACTTTATTCTCCGACCGATGACCGTTGCGGGCAGACAGTGGCTCGTGACCTGCCTTTCCGTCGGAAATCCGCACGCCGTGGTTTTCGTTGACGATGTGGACTCGCTTGAGCTTGACGCAATTGGCCCTCTGTTTGAAAACGATCCGATGTTTCCCGACAAGATCAACACGGAGTTTGCGCAGATAGTGGATAAAGAGACCATCAGAATGCGCGTCTGGGAACGCGGCTGCGGCGAGACACTCGCCTGCGGCACCGGCGCCACCGCGACACTCTGCGCCGCCTGTGTCTGCGGAAAGACGGGAAACCGGGCAAAGCTCTGCCTGCTCGGCGGAGAGCTGACGATCGAATGGGACAGAGAGAAAAATCTGCTATATATGACAGGCCCTGCTGAATATGTTTTTGAGGGCGAACTACTGTGAGGTAATGACAAATGCTTAAAATCAATGACAACTTTCTGAAGCTGCCCGGCGGATATCTTTTTCCGGAGATAGGCCGCCGCGTAAGAGCGTTCACCAACCTTTCCAGACCGATAATCAAGCTCGGCATCGGCGACGTTACCCGTCCGCTGGCGCCCGCGGTCGTGGAGGCTATGGTAAAGGCTTCCCGCGAAATGGGCGATGCGGCGACCTTCCGCGGATACTGCGAGGAGACCTGCGGCGCATACGACTTCCTGCGCTTTGCGATACGCGATTCATATAAGGCAAACGGAGTTGATATTGCCGATGATGAGATCTTTGTTTCCGACGGAGCAAAGTCCGACTGCGGAAACATCGGGGATATCTTCTCGGTCGACAACATCGTCGCCGTCTGCGATCCCGTATACCCGGTCTATGTTGACACAAACGCCATGGCCGGCAGGGCGGGAGACTATGTTGACGGCAGGTGGTCGAAGCTCATCTATCTGCCCTGCGTTGCGGAAAACGGCTTTTTCCCGGATCTTCCGAGTGAAGGCGTGCCCGATATTATCTATATCTGCTCTCCCAACAATCCGACCGGAGCTGCCGCTACCAAAGAGCAGCTCAAGG
>CAKSXP010000305.1 GCA_934515035.1 uncultured Oscillospiraceae bacterium | reverse complement strand
GCCCCTGCTCATCGGCGAATGGGGCGCGTATTGTGCTGAAATTTCCGCGTGGATCGGCGCGGCCGTCTTCCTCATCTGGGGCTATTACCGCCGGATGCGGCTCCTGAGCATTCAGTTTGGAGAAACGCCGTCCCCCGCTCCCGAAAAAGCCTGATCTCTATACGGAAAGGAACCCGCTTGCGCAAACGGGTTCCTTTTTATGATGCTTGAGAGAATTTTATTTTCGGGAGATGATCTGACTCAGATCTGCTTTCCCTTCTGATTTCCGTTGACCAGACCGTTCCTGAGGCCGTTAGTCAGGCCGTTAACGTAGCCGTTCGGCATCCGGCTTCCTGTGGTGCTTTCCACCGCGGCAAAACCGACGCCGGACGTCAACAGGCAAATCGCCATCACGCAGCTCAGACCCTTTGCAAATTTTTTCATCATGGATTCCTTTTCTATTTTTTACTGACGATTCGCCTGTTTTTTAGGGAACACGTTTTTCCGCATGATTTCATGCGTTCAGATCGATCAAAACCTTTCCGGTTTCGCCGCTGCAAAACACGTGGTAAGCTTCTGTCATTTTCTCGATCGGGAAGTAATGTGTTGCAATCTTCTTCAGCGTGTCCTGATGCTGCATCGAAAATTCGAGGTTTTCCTCAATTTCCCTGGTTGGGAAATACCATGAGTTGATCAGGCTAAAATCCTTGAGCACCCAATCCGCACTGCGTGCAACATGCAGTGCCTTTTCCGGTTTGCCGATCAAAACCACCTTTCCGCCTGCCTTTACGCACTTGAGCGACGCGGCAATCGTGGCATCCGCACCGACAACCTCTATAACCGTATCTACCTTCTTTCCCAAACCTTCTGCAAGAGAACGGCCCGTGTCGGCAGGGTCGATCTGAATGGTTTTCGCTCCCAATTCGGCCGCAATCTTTAAGTGATATGCGGAAGTATCCGCCGCATAGAGTTCTTCAATACCATAATGATCTTTCAGAATACCCACGCAACCAAGCCCGATAGGCCCGCAGCCAAGCACACAAACGCTCTGATCCTCTTGAATATCGCCAAGGCGCAAGCCATGAAACGCAGTACCGATCGTATCCAGCACCAGCACGCCATATTTCAGCGGCAAACCCTTCAGCGAATATACCATGTGCTCCGGAACTTTCACGTATTCCGCATAGCCGCCGTCAAAATGCCATCCTACAAGTCCTTTTCTGTTTTCGCACTGACTGGTGTTCCCCTCCCGACAGGCAGGACACTTGCCACAATAGTTGGAAAGATAAATCAGAACCGGCGCGCCGGGTTCAAACGGGGCCGGATCTGAACCGCATTCATAAACAGTGCCGCAGATCTCATGTCCAGGTGTGCAGGTATCAAAGCCGGAACGAACAATGCGTTTTTCCGAGCCGCACAGCCCACAGTAGGCCACCTTTACAACGATTTCTCTCTTTTCGGCATGAGGGATCGGTTTATCAACGATTTCAACGATGTTTTCTCCGACAAACTTTGCAGCCTTCATCATTAACACCTCTTTCTTTTTTTATTGCTTTTAATCTTTGCCAACGCCCATTGTCAGTCCGCTGACAATGTATCGCTGAATGCACAGAGCTAATACCAAAACGGGCAGAGTAATCAAAACGGACGCGGCGGCAAGCTCGCCCCACTTAATTCCCTCAGAAGTAATGTAGCTCAGCACGGCGATAGGCGCCGTTTTCCAGTTTGTGCGCGTCAAGATCAGCGCGTAAAGGAACTCATTCCATGCAAAAATGAAAGCCTGAATGCCAACGGAAACAATGCCCGGCATGCACAGCGGCACGGTGATATGCCAGAACGCGCCGAATCTTCCGCATCCGTCCACAATCGCCGCTTCCTCACACTCAACCGGAACAGAAAGTATAAATCCTCGTACCATCCAAATAATGTATCCAATGTTGAATGACATGTAAACGATAATCAGTCCCGGCAAAGTGTCGATCATGTTTAAAAGGTTCAGGATCATGAAGAATGCGACGACAAGCGCGGAAGCAGGCGCCATACGGGTAACAAGGATCCAGAAGGAAAGGGCTCTTTTCCCTTTGAATTTGAAACGAGTAATGATATACGCAGCCGGAATTCCCAACGCCAATGACATCAACGTAGACGAAAAAGCGATCAGAAAACTATGCTTGTAGTTCTCGACAAAGAAGTTATTTTCGAATACATTGATGAAATTATCAAATGTCGGGGTAAATAAGAA
>CAKSXP010000304.1 GCA_934515035.1 uncultured Oscillospiraceae bacterium | reverse complement strand
GTCAGTTCATCAGTCCAGCGGGGGCAGCTCAGGCCACTGCTCCTTCGGAACGATGGTGAAGAAAGGCTCTTCCTTGTAAGTTGCAGTCGGATCGACGCGGCGTGCTCCGCCCCTCTTGACAAGAAGCTTCTCTCCCTGATAGAGGTACTCGCGGCCCTCGTCCCAGGTCTCGTAAGGCATGACGAGTGCCGGACGCAGGCTGTGGACATCGGAGAATCCGCTGTCGCTCTGCAGAGTGACATAGAGGGGATTGCCGTTCTCATCGCGGTCGATGAGGAAGTTGGGCGCCCAGCGCGGATCGCCGGGATCGGTGTCGTTGCTGGAGAAGCCGATGAGGTAGGGCTGCTCGGACCAGCCGGGACCATCGAACGGGGTGTTGAAGGTGCCGTGCATGTCGAAGCGATAGATCTTCCACTCGCCGTTTTCCTTGACAAAGCCGAAGCGGAACTTGCAGAAGCTCCACAGGGACTTCTTCTCGCCGTCGGGCATGACGAGGGTCTCGAAGCCGAGGCTGGAGTAGTAAGCCTTGGCGCTCTCGCCGTCGGCAGCGACCTCGATGCACGGGGTCAGCAGCTCGTGAGCATAGATACGGCCGGAAACATCGGCCTCGGCAGCCTGGAGCAGTCCGGTATAGTGGTTGCGGATCCCGTCAGGTCCTTCATAAACGGCGCCGTTGAAGCAGGCGCGAACACCGGGGGTGTTGAGAGCGAAGCACTCCTCCTGGTCCTTCCAACGATGGGCAGAGTGCAGATTCTCATAGCGGCTCATCAGGTTTTCGACCTGACGTGCAGCCTCATGGCGGCGAATCTGAAGCTCAGCGTCCGCAAGCTTTTTTTCAACAGCTTCAAGACGGGCTTCAATCTGGTTGAGTTCCATTTATACATTCCTCCTGAAAAAAGTCGTCATACTTATGACATTATAATTTTATACGCTGAGTAAAATAAAGTCAACCACACAAAGAGCCAAAAACCGTCAAAGTGTATATCTTGCACAGCTTTAAGGCCGGTTTTCGGATTTTGCACAGGCTTTACCCGCCGCATTCCTCCGCAAGAGTCATCACAACATGCTGCGCCAGAAGCATACCCGCGCTGGCCGGTACCCAGACGAGGGAACCGGGAACGCTTCTCCGGCCGGGCGGCGGAGCTTCGGACTGCTCCGGCTCCATCGCCTCCTCCGGCGAATATACGACCGTGTGATGATTTATCCCCAGGCGGCGCAGCTCCCGCCGCACGACGCGCGCCAGCGGACATCCGATCGTTTTCTGAATGTCGCATATGCAGAGCTTCGAAGCGTCCGACTTGTTGCCGGTCCCGAGTGCCGAAACTATCGGCACGCCCCGCTCCTTCGCCGTTCGTATCAGGTCCGTCTTGCAGGCCACAAGGTCTATCGCATCGACGATAAAGTCCGGCTCATACGCAAAAAAGCGCTCCCGCGCGGCTGCCTCGTACCGTTCGGCGACGGGCAGGAAGCTGCCCTCGGGATTGATCTCGGAAAGGCGGCGGGCCATTATCTCCGCTTTTGCCTGTCCTATCGTGGCGCTTGTGGCGCAGAGCTGACGGTTGATGTTGCTCTCGGAGACCATGTCCTGGTCAACGAGTATGACGGTACCGACCCCGGCTCTTGCCAGCGCCTCGGCGCACCACGAGCCTACTCCACCGAGACCCAGCACCATTACGCGGCTTTTGCGCAGTCTTTCGAGCGCGGCGCGGCCAAGAAGCATTTCCTCTCTTAAAAATCTATCCGACATTTTACCCATCCTGACTTGAAAGGGGGCGGCAAAAAGCGCCGCCCCCATACGTTATTTTATTCTGTTATCTTGCGAATCTCATCGCGAAGCCCTTGCTTGCGCCGTAGCTTTCAAGCGCGGCCTCCTCCCATGCGTTGTATTCGTTCGTGCGCATGGCGGTGTCGGCCAGCTGATCGCTGTAAAGGCTGTCCTCAACACCGACAAAGTAGACAAGGTGATATCCCGCATAGGAAGTGCTCTCGCCGTAGACGATACCAACATCACCGGGCTTGCGGTCAGCCTCGAAGCAGAAGTCGTTGAACTCCGTTACCATCTGGTTCTTATAGATGCCCTCATAGAGACCGCCGTTCGTGTTGGAACCGGCGTCCTCGGAATACTGCTCCGCGAGCGCGGCAAAGCTTTCCTCGGTCTTTTCGCCGCTCTCCCACTGGCTCAGCACCTTCTCGGCCAGCTCCTTCTGCTCGGCGTTGGCCGATTCGACGGCGG
>CAKSXP010000303.1 GCA_934515035.1 uncultured Oscillospiraceae bacterium | reverse complement strand
ATTCTTCCAAACCAAAGCGGGAAAAGAGGTTGGTGAGAGCCTGATTTGCGGTTCTGACGGCGCGATAATAATTCTCCTTGACGGACACCTCATCAAAACGGAGAAATGTGCGGAAGCCCAGCAGGAGGTTGGACAGATACAGTTCGTCTTCAAGGGAAAAGCAAAGATCGCTCTGCCTGCATATTTCGGCAGTTACCTGCTGAATAGCCTGATAGGAGCGGGTCAGCTGTGTTTCATAGATTTCCTTATCCGTAAAGCACATTTGCCGGCTGCGAGATGCACAGTTGTGCATAAGTGCAATTCCGTAGATCAACTGCTCAGCACAACGGTCGTGGATGTAGTAGGGTTTCCCTTCCTTCTCAATCAGGAATATCCGCACCGTGTCTTTCACGATACCGGCCTGTGATGGCCGCAGACTGAAGAGTCTCCGGAACGCCGGAACCATTCGGATTCCCCGATCAATACAGCAGCTGTATTCACTGAGCATACAGGAGCGGATGTACTGTTCCTTCCCCTGGATGCGGATGCCGTGGTTTGGCGTGTTCCCGATTGTCAACTCGTAATCGGCCAGATACCGGCGGATGGTCTTCAATTCCGCACTGATGGCTACCTGTGATACGAAAAGTTCTTCCGCAAGTTCCGCACTTTTGATATATGCTTCAGATGATAGAAGCCGCTGAAGAATATAATGAGTGCGGTATTGCTTTGCAAAGTGCACGCTTTTCTCAAACAGGTTTTTTTCACTGCTTCGCCATATGGCCTTGCTCTCCGCATCCATAAAATAACCGAGGCCGGGCTTTTTCCTGATATATATGCCGATCTCTTCCAGCTGAGGGCACATTTTTTCAAGATCTTTGCGCACAGTTTTGGCCGAAACCTGAAGTGTCTCTGCAATTCGTCCGCTGGCAAGATAGACGTCCGAGGCAGCAAGGCATTCCACAATCATGCAATAACGCTTTTCCACATTGTCCAAAACTGTTCACCTCTTTTTTATTTGGTGGGGCGCAGACTGCCGCGTCAGAGCGGCAGCCTGCAGTCGGTCAAACGGCGCGGATTCCGAAGCCGGTTACCAGAACAGGCCGTAGAATCCGGTCAGGGCCAGCACGGCGCATCCCACTACGGAAAGGACGGCGGTAATCAGGAAGTCCCGGAACAGCTTATCCTTGTTGGTGCCTTCATTGGAGCAGGCCATTGCAATACCGCCCATGGTTGACAGCGGGGAAATGGGGACGATATTGGCACCAATGACGATGCCGGAGACGATGGAGGCGATAGAAACCGCATTGCCCATCTGCGCCGCAATCTCAGGCGCGGTGGGGATCAGGGTGGGCATGACGACGCCGGTGGCGCTGGACACTGCGCTCATGGCACCGCCGGTGAGCACCATGATGCTGTTGGCGGTGGCGGGCGTCATGACGGAAGCCAGCCAGGCGGAAGCCGCATCGATTCCTCCGGCAACCTTAATGACGTTGACCAGCATGGAAACACGGCCGTGCAGATAATCAGAATCACCAGAGCTGCCAGAGTGATTTTCTGCTTGCCGTCAAACACGATTTTTTCCTTTGCAGCGGCACTCAGTTCTACAGGCTTCAGTTTCAGTCCGCCGCCCACCAGATAGCATACGGTGAAGCACAGCAGAGCGGAGATCATCATGTGGAGCCAGAGGGGAAGCATCCGCCCCTCCATTCCGATTTCCTCCATAAGTCCCAGTGCAATGACACCATTTGCCGCAATGGCCGTCATGGCGCCGCCCTGAACACCGAAGATGACCGCGGTACCGGTGAGGTAATCAGGGATCCCCTCCCGCTTGCCAACCTTCATTGCAATGGGGCAGACCAGAGAGCCGCCGATAATGCCGCCGACGCAGCAGGAAACCGCCACCGCAAAAAAGTAGAACACATAGGGAATCACCTTGACTCTGCCGCCGGCCATATCCGCGATAAAATGGGCGACTTTGTCCAAGGTGCCGTTGGTGGATGCAATACCGAATACGAACATGATCCCCAGCAGGGTGAATACCAGCGAGGTGGGGAAGCCGGAAATCACCGCGCTTGCTTTCATGCCCATCAGGTGGATGCCGATGATTGCCGCAAAGGGGATTGCCAGAATGCCGGCGTTGATTTTTTTCCAGAATGAAAGTATGATAACAACCAATAGTGCAACCAGAGATAATGTTGCCATAGATTTCTCCCCCTGTTTCTATTGTATTTTATATGCTTTTTCCGGTGTTGTCCATAGAAT
>CAKSXP010000302.1 GCA_934515035.1 uncultured Oscillospiraceae bacterium | reverse complement strand
CGGGAGATCTCGTCAATATCCGTTTCAGACAAAACGGATATATTGCCGCCTTCAACGCCCATGCGCTGAGCCCTCATTTTGATCTGACGCTGACTTTCTTCGCCGGAAACATATAGAATATGCTCGTTATGATCTGTAAGTCCGCACATCTGGAGCAGGAGCGTTGATTTGCCGATCCCGGGAGCGCCACCGACAAGCACCATTGAGCCGCGCACAGCGCCGCCCCCCAGAACTCTGTCAAGCTCTCCGATGCCCGTTGAAAACCTGATTTCATCTTCACTGTCGAGCTCGGGTATCGGGACCGGCTTTGAAACCGCTTTTCCGACGGAGGTCCGAGCAGCCGCGCTTTTTGTTTTTGACTCCGCCGGTGCTTCCACAAGGGAGTTCCAGGCCCCGCAGGCAGAGCAGCGGCCTGCCCATTTGGCTGTCTCGTTTCCGCATTCCGAGCAGAAAAATACGGTTTTGGATTTCATTTGTACATCCTCCCTATTGACGGATAAACTGAATAAAGCTCGCCGCCAACACGACGGCCAGCTTTATCTGATAATCTTTTGTTTGAAGCAGCGATGCCTCATCGGGGTTGGACAGAAAGCCGCATTCAACCAACACGGACGGGCATTCAACGCTGCGCATCAGGTATATATCGTCAGAGATAGGCGCGGCAACGCGCCTGTTGCCCGGACACAGGCAATCGGTCAGATTCTGATGCATCAGTTCCCCAAACTCCATACTGCCGCTTACTTTGCCGTACAGTGCCTGGGCGCCGCTTGGCCC
The DNA here is from genome assembly GCA_934515035.1 of uncultured Oscillospiraceae bacterium. Taxonomy (GTDB): domain Bacteria; phylum Bacillota; class Clostridia; order Oscillospirales; family Oscillospiraceae; genus CAKSXP01. Next base: position 1,474 of record CAKSXP010000302.1, on the reverse strand, counting down.
GGGGTCAGGATACTTGTTCTGGTGAATGCTTATCAAAACGGCGTTATCTACGCCGTTTATAAGTTCGACGCGTGATTTTTGGTCAAATACTTTTTTCTTGGCTATTGTATCTGCGCTTTCCGGATATACTATCTCATCGGTCTCGCGCGTCATAACGGTATCAACGCCGAGCAGGCAAGCGATAGCCTCAAGCTTCTGGGCGATCTCAAGATTAATGGTGCTTTCGCATACGCCGCTGTCGGTTGATGCTCCGCCGTCTGCTCCGCCGTGACCGGCGTCGATCACCAGTGTTTCGGCAAAAGCCGTACCGCAAAGCAAAGCTGCTGATAAAAAGAAAATGAGCGCTTTTTTGAACAAAATTACCGCCTCCCTCCTGTTGAAAGTATTCAGGCAGGCGAGAGAGTATTACCGTTAATCTGCGTTCTTGCGGGTATAAAGTATACGGTTGACTAACCGCTTATCACTGCGGCCGAGAGCATATCCGGGAATTACGGAAAGAATGGGCAAAAGGGCGGGAATTATGTACCATATTCCGCCAAAGTTTTGCATTTCGTATGCCATTGCCATGAAGAAATAGCGCACGCCGCCGCTTACTATGCCGGTGTCAACGCCGGCAATACTGAGGATGCCCAATACGATACCCGGTATCTGGGAGAGAACAGCTGCCTTTATACCACGGAATTTGTCATCTGATACTCTGCCGCTTTTTATCATGTTTCTGTCTCTGTATCCCATTCGCCATGCCTCAAGATAAGTCATGACAAGGTACATTACCGGAACGACAACGCTTGCGGCGATAAGAGCTGTTTTATCGCCAAGGATCCGAACAAAAACGAGAAGCACAAACAGATACAGTACGATCGCCATAACGTGTACCGTCCAGATCCTTACAACGAGTTGGAATGTTGTGTTTTTGACCTTGTTTTTCATATGATCGCTCCTAACAGACCTTTTTTGGGGAAATAGCCGGAACTATATCAGGGTATTTATTTTACTTTGACTTTGCTGCTTCCTTTCAGAATATTCCACAGCGGGCCAGCCAGACAGGTGGAACTGTAGCCTCCGGCGATTATGCCGACTGTTAACGGTATGGCGAAGATACGTATTGACGTCACTCCGAGAATGATGATCAGGATGACGGGAATAAGTGTGGTTATGGTGGTGCCGACGCTGCGCCGCATTGTTTCCCAGATGCTCCTGTCAACGATCATGGCAAATTCGCCGCCAAGACGCTTGTAGTTCTCGCGGATACGGTCAAATACGACTATCGTGGCATTGATAGAATATCCTATTATTGTGAGCGCCGCTGCAATAAAAGTCATGTTGACCGGAATGCGGAATACGACAAAGAAAGCCAGCATGAACAGAAGGTCGTGGATAAGACACGCGATGGCGGCGATCCCGCTCCTGAGTTCGAAGCGTATTGTGATATAGACAATTATCAGAAGTGCGGCAAGGACAGATTCTGCAAATG
>CAKSXP010000301.1 GCA_934515035.1 uncultured Oscillospiraceae bacterium | reverse complement strand
GAGCTCGACGAGCTGAATGGCGGACCGGTCGAGCGCAATTTTGAGCTGTACCACTCGACGCTTATCATGTGGTGCGCGGATATGGACGAGCCTGTTTACGTTGACAAGCCCTGCTATTCGCTCGACGTTATGCCCACGATATGCAATCTCATGGGCGTCAGCTATGATTCCCGTCTCGTCATGGGGCGCGACATCCTCTCCGACAGTGAGCCCCTCATCATCTTCGGCAACCGCAGCTTCCTGACCGGAAAGGGCCGGTATAACGCTTCGGCGGACGTCTTTATCCCGGATGACGCCGGCGAATGGGAAAGCGAGGACGAGATGAACGCCTATGCGCTCTCCGTTATGCAGCGGGTGAACGAAATGTTCGACGTGTCGAAGAACATAATCGAATACAATTATTACGCAAAAATATTCAACAAAGGATAAGAAAAAAGATGAAAGCATTTCCGCCAAGAGTCGGAGAGCCCATGTTCGGCCGAAAACAGCTGACCGCTCTTCTGATCCCGCTCATAATCGAACAGGTCCTCTCCGCGACCATCGGCATCGCCGACACCATCATGGTCGCCCAGGTCGGCGAACATGCCATGAGCGGCGTCGCCCTGGTGGATGCGATCAACATTCTGCTCATCAACATTTTTGCCGCACTTTCAACGGGCGGCACGGTCATCACGGCGCAGTATATCGGCCGGAAGCAGAGGGAATCCGCCTGCAGATCCGCCTGCCAGGCGATGATCGTCACAGTCGCCCTCTCCACTATAGTCACGGTCGTTTTCCTCTGCTTCCGCAGAGGCCTGCTGCGGCTCATCTATGGCGCGGTGGAGCAGAACGTCATGGACAGCGCCCTTATCTATTTCCTGCTCACGGCGCTCTCCTATCCCTTCATTGCATCGTTCAACACCTGTGCCGCCATATTCCGCGCCGTCGGCAACGCGCGGCGTCCGATGGTCATCTCCGTCGGGATGAACATACTCAACCTGATAGGAAACGCGGTCTTTATCTTTGTGTTCGGCATGGGCGCCGCGGGCGCGGCTCTTTCAACTCTGATCTCCCGCATCGTTGGGGCGGCGGTCATCTTCGTCATGCTGTATTCCCCCAGGCCGGAGGTCAACATACGCGGTCTGTTCCCGCTGAAGCCTGATTTTCCGATGATAAAGAGCATACTGAACATCGGCATACCCACAGGCTTTGAAAACGGCATTTTTCAGATCGGCAAGGTGCTCGTCCAGAGCATCATAACGGGCTTCGGCACCGTCGGCATCGCCGCTGCGTCCGTTGCCAACAGCGTCGCTTCGTTCAGCGCCATGCCCGGCATTGCCATCGGTATCGGTCTTGTAACGGTATCCGGCCAGTGCGTCGGCGCGCAGAAGCTCGACCAGGCCCGGCGCTATGCCGTCGGGTTCACCGCCGTCTCTGCGGTGATCGCGGGCGTACTGAACATTCTTCTGTTCTTTTTCTGCGACCCGTGCATCGCACTTTTCGACGTTACCAGCGAAACGGCAGCACTGTCCAAACAGCTCATTTTCTCAACACTTATCGCCAACACCTTATTCTGGCCGCCGGCCTTTGTGCTTCCAAACGCCCTGCGCGCCGCCGGGGACGTTCGCTTCACGATGATCGTCGCCGTTGTATCCATGTGGGTCTTCCGCGTTCTCCTCGGTTATATATTTGCCGTTCCCCTCGGCTTCGGCGTTCTCGGAGTCTGGTACGGCATGGTGGCAGACTGGATAGCCCGCGCCGCCGCCTATATCGGGCGTTATCTCTCCGGCAGATGGACGGCGCATAAAGTATTAACCTGAAACGGATAGAGAATTTATGATAGACATTTCAGTTCAAAAACTAAAAAAATCCTTCGAAGTCGGAAAGGATCTGCTCGTTGACATCAGCTTTGAAATAAACGCGGGCGAGCGCGTCGGCATCCTCGGACGCAACGGTTGCGGAAAGACAACGCTCTTCCGCCTGCTGACGGGCGAGCTGAGCGAGGATGAGGGCAGCATCGTCATCCATTCCGGACGGCGCATCGGCCTTATATCCCAGATCCCGCGCTTCCCGAAAGGCTTCACAACGGAGGATGTTCTTAAAACCGCTCATGAGCGGCAATACCGCATCTTCGCAAGGCTCGAAGAGCTGGCGCAGCAGATGGCCGAGGCCCCATCGGACGAGGTCATGCGCGAATATGACCGCCTGACCGCGGACTTTGAACGACTAGGCGGCTATGACATCGAGTTTGAGCGCAACAGGGTCGCAAACGGGCTTGACATTCCCCCGGCAATGC